>CAYGOW010000189.1:3666-7078 GCA_964351425.1 uncultured Roseivirgaceae bacterium | reverse complement strand
GGATTGACATTGGGTATACATTGACACGTGCAAGAAATCAAAGGCAGTTCTCAGTCCGTAGCAGGTTGGGCTTTCTTGCCGAGAAATGGTCACTGGATGCTTCCTACAATCAACTGATCAGCAAGCAGGATGACACAGAAGACATAGATCGTTATGATGGGAATTTTGCTTTTCGCTATGTCCTTCCCCATGAATGGTTCCTTGTTGTTCAGCTGGAATACCTTTCTAATACAGAACAATTACTAAACCTGCGTACAAACTTCAAGGCAGGAATAGGTAAATACATTTTCCGAACCAATCAATGGTACTGGGGATTACAAACAGGTATCTCGCAAAACGAGGAGGATTTTTTTGGAACGGAAGGTGATCGGAGTAGTCAGGAATACTGGCTGGGCTCCGAATTAAACCTTTATGACATTGGTGACCTGAGCTTACTTACCAATGTAGTGATCTACCCCAGTATATCTGAGAAAGATCGTTTCCGAACTGACTTGCGGCTCGACCTGAAGTATGACTTTCCCCTGGACTTCTACATTAAAACAGGATACACATTAAACTTCGACAACCAGCCGGTAGAAGGAGGGGTACGATCAGATTTCGTGTGGCAAACTACGGTAGGTTGGGAATGGTAAGGGTTCTCAAATAGCAGCGTCGACCTCGAGATAGGCAGAATATACTGCATTTTCGCCTTCAATCCCGTCTTTCGAGTTTCCGTGTTCCATACCAAGAATTCCCGTATAGCCACGTTCACGAATATATCTGAATACATTCACGTAGTTGATCTCCCCTGTTGTAGGTTCTTTACGGCCGGGATTATCCCCAATCTGGAAATAGGCAATCTCATCCCATGCGAGTTGAATATTAGGAATAAGGTTGCCCTCCTGGATTTGCTGATGATAAATATCGAACAGGATTTTACAAGAAGGACTGTCCACTGCCCTGCAAATTTCAAATGCCTGTGAAGACTTGGTTAGAAACAATCCAGGATGATCCCGGAAATTCAATGGTTCCAGCACCATGGTAATCCCGTGTGGCTCCAGAATTTCAGACGCTTGTTTAAGCGACTCAATAACATTCGCAGTCTGATACCCCATATCTTTACGAAGGTCAACATGTCCGGGAACCACTGTCATCCATTTCGCATTAACCCGCTTCGCTACGTCAACCGATTCCTTTATTTCCCTGAGAAACTCGTCTCTGAGTTCCTTGTCCCCGCTCGCCAGGTTGGGTTCACGCCAGTAAATGGTATGGGCAACAAAAACACCCATCTCTATCCCCAGGTTCGCCATACGGGAAGCAATCTTCTCCTGAACACCAACATCTCTTCCTTTCATTCCATTGTCTTCCCAGGCCCTGAAACCTTTCTCTGACATCATTGTCAACTGATCCAGCAAATCATCCCCGGCTCCATGCTTAAACATCCCGAAATGAGGGGCATATTTCATTTTAAAGGTCGCAGCTGCATGCTTGGAAGGTGAATAAGCCGAGGCAATACCAGCGGAAAGTGAGCCTCCTACGACGGCCGCAGAACGTATGAAATTTCTTCTGTTTATCATATCATCAGGTCATTAAAGGAGAATACGTGCCTGGCACCGGAACGGGGTAATAGCCATTCGCGTCGGGCATGACCGGCGGATCCATCTGGAATCCCAGTTTAGATTCATCCGGCATAATGGATTTGCCTTTACTAAGCGCCTCCTCCATCGTGATCAAGGTTCCTGAATATGTAGCCATCCTGCCAAGGATAGAAGACATTGTCGACATGGCCGTATATTCGGTATTGTTAATAAGTTCACCTCTTCGTATAGCGGCAAATAATTCGTCATGTTCTACCTGGTACGGATTAGGATCTTCCTCGTCGTCATGACGGAAAAGGGTCTTGCCGTCCAGATCCTGGATGAGTCCCGGCCCGGTGTTCATCGATCCTTTTGTTCCTTGTAGTGTCTCATTTACCATATTCCAGCAACCCGGCTGATGTCTGCATTGGCTGGAGATCACCGCGCCGTTGGCATATTTAAATTCCACAAAGTGGTGATCAAAAATTTGGCCTGTATCCTTGCCGTTTCGGACTTCCCTGCCACCCATTCCCTGGGCTGAAACGGGATATTCTCCAAGAAACCAATTGGCCACGTCAATATTATGTACGTGTTGTTCGGTGATGTGATCACCGCATAGCCAGTTAAAATAATACCAGTTTCGCATCTGGTATTCCATTTCTGTCTGACCCGGCTGACGGTCCCGAACCCAAACACCACTGCTGTTCCAATAAACGGAACCGCCCGTTATCTTTCCAATGCTACCGTCCTGCACCTGCTTGTACAATTCCCGGTACTTGGTTTCATAATGACGCTGGAGGCCCGTGACCACACACAGCTTCTTTTCCATAGCCATTCTTCCCGTTTCAAGTACACTCCGAATGCCGGGAGCATCAACGGCTACTGGTTTTTCCATAAAGACGTGTTTCCCCTGTTCAACGGCATACCGAAAGTGTACCGGCCTAAACCCGGGGGTGGTGGCCAAAATGACGACATCCGCCTGATCAATAGCCTTTTTATATGCGTCAAACCCGACGTACTTGTCAGAGTCCTTCACCTTCAGCCTCTTTTTATCAAAAATTTGTGAGAGATTATTATAACAATCATTCAACCTGTCCTCAAAAGCATCCGCCATTGCCACTAATTCCGTATCAGGGTCGGCCTGCAGCGCCTGACGAATTGCACCAGTACCTCTGCCTCCGCAACCTATCACAGCTAATCGCAAGACCGGGTTCTGACCATACCTCAGCGAACGGGCCTGCATCATAGGGCTAAACATCAGGCCTCCGGCCGCCAGGGCAGAGCCTTTAACAAACTTTCTTCGGGAAAATGGATGGATAATGTCTTTCATAATGGTTGGGTTTCCTTACAATTTACTAAAATCATCGGAATTATTCGGCCAACTTATTGGCCATAATCTTCAATTGGCTCCAGCCAATAAGCAGCAATCACCTCCGGCGAAGGTCTAACCTTAGGCCGTACCACACGGAAGCCCACAAAAAAGGCATTGGTATACCACCAACGACTTTTGGGAATTTGAGGATCAAGCCGCTTCCAGGAAGCTTTAGAAAATGACCGGGCCGAACATCGACAGTCCTCGGCATCGTCTTTAAAATTCCCACCCCGAACAACCCGCGGATATAACGTCGTTGGTACATTCCAGGGATTGTCCGTTTCACTTTGACCATAATAATCAGGGGCGTATTGATCCATTGTCCATTCGGAAATATTTCCGGACATATCATAAATCCCAAAGGCGTTGGGCTGCTTGCTGCCAATTCTGGCATAAGCATAGTTGCTGTTTGATGCGTAAACGGCATAGTCGTCCAATTGAGCCGAATCATTTCCAAAAGCATAGGCTGTGGTTGCCCCGGCCC
>CAYGOW010000189.1:2899-3656 GCA_964351425.1 uncultured Roseivirgaceae bacterium | reverse complement strand
AATGCCCTGTTTTAGCACTTAACCACTTACAAAACATGACAGCTGCATACTGGGTCATCCCTATCGCCGGATACCCCGATTTTCCCATCCCGTTACTCATGTCGACGTACGGCGAGGTAGCAGACGAAACGCCATCAATGGCCAGTTCTTCATTTGCCAGGGTCTGCTCAGCATCCTTCCGAAAAGCAAATGCCTCATACTGATCCCACGTAATTTCATATTGCCCGATCCAGAAGTCGTCGACCTCCACTTCATGCATGGGGGATTCATCTGTACTATATCCCAACTCATCTTCATTGGCCCCCATAACAAATGACCCACCCCGGACTGGCACCATCGCTATCTTTTCCTCCGTACCAGGAATCTGCTCATCGTATGACGTAAATGAATCCTGAAAGAACAAGGCAAGCAACTGTATGATAAATAATGAGATGAAGGAAATTTGCATGAATCAAAGGTTTTAGAATGTCAACTTTCGTGCATGGTTCATCATCTGAACATGGCGACCTTGTCACAAAATAAAAATTAATTTACAAGAATAATTTTCCTTGATATATTCTTTTAGAAATTGTCTCTGCCAATACCCGCTGCTATCCTGCTGAAATCAGCTTAGGGCACATCGCCTACAATTAATCTGATATAGCCCAGGCCTGTCCGAAAATATGCCTCAAAGAAAAACAGCGCCGATCAGGCGCTGTTTATTAGAATTAATGGGGATAATGACAAGTGATTGTCAGGTATTAAAAAACGATCCTAC
>CAYGOW010000189.1:0-2889 GCA_964351425.1 uncultured Roseivirgaceae bacterium | reverse complement strand
TTTAACAGCACTGGCATCACTAGCATAAGGATATCTTCATTCTCATCCTGGTCTTCAGGTATGATCAGTCCCGCTTTATTGGGTTCTGACAAGTGAATGGCAATGCGATCTGAATGCAGGTTATTCAACATCTCAATCAGGAACCGTGCATTAAAACCAATCTCTATATCGCCTCCGTCATGTTCACACGACAATCGCTCGTTGGCCTCATTGGCAAAATCAAGGTCTTCAGCGGAAATCTGTAATTCACTGCCCGTAATTTTCAAACGAACCTGGTGCGTTGTTTTATTGGCATAAATTGCAATTCGCTTGAGCGAACTCAAAAACTCATTTCGGTTGATCACCATTTTATTCGAATTGTCAGCAGGAATGACATTTTCGTAATCCGGAAAACGTTCGTCGATCAGGCGACATATCATCCGGATGTTATCAAATTTAAAAAAGGCATTTGATACATTAAATTCTACCGTCACATTGGTATTCTCTGACGGAAGTGTTGATTTGAGCAAATTCAGTGCTTTCCTTGGGATAATGATAGTGCTCCCGTTCTCTGAAGCCACATCAACCCGACGATACCGAATCAGTCGATGTCCGTCCGTCGAAACAAACGTCGTATTGCTGTCACTCAAATTCATGTAAACACCTGTCATAGCCGGACGCAACTCATCGTTACTGGTGGCGAATATGGTATTATTAATAGCACTCGAAAGTACGTCTGTCGACATATCGACTGAATAATCATCTGATACACTGGGAACCTTGGGGAAGTCCGTCGCATTTTCACCGGCCAGTTTGTAACGTCCATTATCCGAACTGATCTCAACACTGTATGTGTCTTCATCAATACTGAATGTAACAGGTTGTTCGGGGAGATTTTTTAATGTTTCCAGCAAGATCTTGGCAGGAACCGCAATATTACCATTCTCCTTTGATTCTACTTCCAATTCGGTGATCATGGAAGTCTGAAGGTCAGAAGCGGTGACAACCAGTTTGCCCTCGTTGATCTCAAAGAGAAAATTCTCCAAAATAGGCACCACAGGATTTGTAGTGATCACTCCATTGATACTGGATAACTGCTTAAGTAATGCCGATGAGGAAACAATGAATTTCATGAACGAAGCTTTAGGATAGACTTGATTTTTAAACTCGGTAAAGTTATAAATAAAAACATTTTTAAGAAACGCGAATCCGCATTATTGCTGCCTGAAATATCCTCTTGGTTTTAACAGGCTCCGAACCCTTCCATAATCTGCCAGGCCCACCGTGGAAGAGTCTATGCGAATCAGTATCTCATCACGCCCGGGCACTTTTTCAAAAATGTCCAGCACATAGTTGTTTTTCCCCACATCCGACACCACAATATGTGCCTCTTGCCGGGAGAATAACGAATCATATCGGGAAACCTCATCGCCTGATAAGTAATCATTTACGTACAGAAGCGATAAATTATCCAGAAAATCCGTTAACCGTGTACTATCTGTTGATGCCAGACCGTCAACTCCGTAAAATCCTTTTTCATACACTATGTCAAAAGAGGAATTTTCCTGTTCGGGATAAGTTACCGATACTTGTTGCAGGTTTTGCCAGTTGATGTCCAGTACAATGGGATAACGCCAGCTATTTTCATCCAACTCAAATATACCGCCCAAATAACTGCGATAGCCAGGGATTTCTGCCAGGTAAGGCATGTTGCTTCCGGGCTCACGTAACCAGGTCATTCCCCGGGAAGGGTCTCCCCATACCCTGTATTGCTTCATAGTTTGCCCCTGTGACATTAACGACAGGGTAACGCCCTCTGCGTCCAGCTGCCTGTTAAGCGTGTCACGCTGAACGATACTCGCCTGTCGGCGAACCTGCAATTGCTTTGCAATGGCAAATAACACTTCCACGCGTTGCGGATCCGCCTTGTATTTCCCATTGACTACCCAGAAATTCCCATTGAATGTCAGCGTATCTTCTCCTACAAGTACCTCATCCACATTCTCGGTCGATGGATAGGAAAACAGATCACGCGGAACATCCAGGGCGTCATTCTCTCCTCGGGTCAGGACCACCGCAGTGGTAATCACCAGGAGTATCCCCAAGATAAGTAGTAGCCTTATATTTTTCTTTCGCTGATTCATGAACTCCGGAATCCGGTATACTTTCTTTTTCTCCAATAATGGCGGATAACCCCAAACAGGATAATCGCTATAACGGGCAAAACCAAATTAATCATTTGCCAGGTTAGTGATTCTTCCGCAATCTTCACTTCGTCCAGCGGCCTGATCGCAATTTCCTTATTCCGTGCCGTAATAAGACCCGATTCCTCAATCAAATAATTGAGCGCATTAAGCAACAGGTCTTCATTCCCAAAGTTTTGCTGGGTAATCGGATCATAACCCAGCGCCTGGGGTGCCCCGGACCGCGGATTAATATCATTTCTTATCATATCCCCGTCAGCTATCAGGAGAATTTTTGCCTCCTTATCGGCCACCGGCATAAAATTACTCTCATCCACTCCCCTGGGCTTGAAACGATTGGCATATAACGAGCGGAATGTGCCCTCCAACAGGTAAGCAACGGGCAAATTCTGCTGATTGAGTTTATCCGGCGTCAGGTTCTGACGTAAATCCTGGATAGAAACTTTTACCGGTGCTGTTACCGCCCTGGAATAGCCAGAGGTAAAAAGCAGCGGGGTTTTCTTTACACCATCGGCCTTTACCGTATCGATCGTACTGACGAACCTTCCCAAAACAGCATTTAAATTACGTGTCGCCGGGTGGTCACCAAAACGATTCAGTATCGGGAAGAATGGCCATTCAATAAGCTGAATCTGTGGCTGCCCCCCCATGGAACCCGTGATGATGGGATATGGCGAAGCGGATTGGTCCTGTACCAGGTTATTAT
>CAYGOW010000188.1:0-7139 GCA_964351425.1 uncultured Roseivirgaceae bacterium | reverse complement strand
CAACCACCGGATCTTCATTCGGGGCGAAGGGGCGGTAGACGAATTCTCCCTCTCCGGATCGGTATTCGACAAATAACCGGGTAGGCAGAGGATAATGTAAAACATGATGGAACTAGCCAATTTGGTCATCCTCTGTTGTGAGAGGATGACCAAATCGTTTTATCAGGTTATATCTAATCTCAACAAACAATAATGAAAAAACTTACCTTATTCGTAGTACTAAGCACTTGCACACTATTGCCCACTTTTGCCCAACAGTGGAACCCGGGAGATACGCTTAATACAGCTAAAACCGATTCGATCCGAATTAGCGACTTCAGAGATAATATGATTGATTATACCGGGCAGGATTTGGTAGATGCAACTTTCCCAAACTCATGGCCATTGTTTGGCGGTAAAGCCCGGATGGCCATTGGGGGATATGTAAAATTGGATTATATCCAGGATTTTGACGGTGGTTATGATCGATTTCAATATGAAATCCAAAATGCCCCTGTGGCTGGGGATGGACGTCCTGAGCAAAGTGGATACATGAACCTGCATGCCCGCGAATCCCGCTTCAATTTTGATATTAGAAGCATCTCAGAGGCGGGGCGTCCGTATCAAATATTTATTGAATTAGACTTTTACAACCTTGATCGTGGACCGTTTAACCAAGCGCCACGCTTGCGCCACATTTATGGAGTAATGGGCCGATTACTTGTTGGCAGAACGTGGGGGACGCAATCGGATTTGTTTGCCGTACCAGCTGCTATTGATTTTGCTGCAGGTGATGCATTAACCGGAACGCGAAGAGCTCAAGTACGTTGGGAAGACAAACTTGGAAGCAAGTTTATGTATGCGCTGGCCTTAGAAATGCTCGAGTTTCCGGGAGTTGATGGAAGGGATACTGTTGGCTTAGCCAGTCAGCAATTTCCCCTTTTGGCTGGCCGAATCACAAAAAAAACAGCTGCAGGTGGACGGTTGTTTTTAGGGGCATCGCTTTTTCAACTTCGATGGGATGGCTTGGGTGCAGTACCCAATGCCAGAGCACTCGGTTGGGGCTTTAGCTTTAGTGGGCGTGAATACTTTGGTACAAAAAAGCATTATTTCCGTTGGATGGCTAGCTATGGACACGGATGGGGTAGCCAAATAGTGGCTACAATTGGCACACAAGCTTCTGCCATTGTAACGCCTGAAGGCACATTAGAAACGATGCCTGCATGGAATTTGGGAGGTGGATTTACGTTTCGCTTGTCAAACACCCTTGTTACCAATATCAATTCAAACTGGTATGCTATTGATCCTTCACAATACAAAGAAGGATATGATATGAAAGCCGGATTATCCGGTCACGCGAATTTGATTTGGTCTCCACTAAAGAGCTTGAACACCGGAGTAGAATTCATGATGGTACAGCGCACTAATGTGAATGAAACGCAAGGTACAGGCAGACGATTGCAGTTTATGGTAAAGTACTTGTTTTAAAAAAAGAATACGCTTAAAAGCTAATGGGCCTCCGAAAAGTTTGGAGGGCTTTTTTGCTTTATCCTTTCTGCCGGCATGTAGATATATAATCATTACCATTATTGTACTTAATAGGTTGATGCGGTATCACACAATCACCTTAACCTGACAGCCGTCAGGCAGATTCCAATTGTTTATGGTTGGGTTTCTGGAAGGGTAGGGGTAATCCCGGGTTTAATCTCGGAGAATTTCCTGATGAGGAAGTTTCTCATGGGCCCATTGTATATAGCATGCTGAATTCTTAATTCATGCCAATTAGATTTTTCACGACAACCCTACCCGGTAACCAAGGTGTTCGTAAGTATGCGTCAATGATGCTGCGTTTCACCGGCAGTTAAAAATCGGAACGTGAAATGCATAAATGGGTAATGTTAGGTTATTTGGAAAATAGTTATTCAGGGAACTGAAAATAATCAATCCATTTGGAACCCTTCAGGCATAGTCACGGGTGTTCTCATCCTCGTTTATTCTGCGCCTGTTGATTCTTTACTTTTGCTTATAGATCTATTTGGCAGGGAGGGAGTGAAATCAGATTTTAACGACCACTTTCCCTTTTGCTTTATTGTCTTCCATATACTGATGTGCTTCCGCGACTTCATCAAGATTGAAAATTCTGTCTATGTTTAATTTGATTGTGCCTTTCTCAACTTCACTAATGAACTCCTGCAGAAGATCTTTTGAAAGATTCTTCGATTCACCCATATAAACCGTTAACATGCCGAGAGAGGGAATATCTCCCATGGGAGTAAAGTCCTTCATGGTCCATTCATTTCCCAAAATACCGGTCATGCATACAATTCCTTTCGGGGCGATACATTTTAAAGAATCCTTAAGTGTTCTTGTCCCGATTAGCTCAAGTACTTTGTCTACCCCACGTGGATAGATTTCCTTTATTTGTTCTTCTATGTTTCCTATATCAATAACAACATGGTCAGCCCCATTATCTAAAAGCGCCTGTCTTTTGGATTCGTTTCGGGTCGTCGCAATAACTGTTAACCCTTTCGATTTAGCAAGCTGGCACGACAGCATCCCAATGGAGGACGTACCCCCTCTGATTAACAAAGATTCTCCTGCTGCTATTTCCAATGCCTGATTCAATGAACCTGAAACCGTCTGGAACATTTCCGGAATTGCACCCAGCGTTTCCCAGGGCAATCCGCTGGTAAAAGGAAATACTATTTCCAATGGAACAGAGGTATACTCGGCATATCCTCCGTCAAAAAATCGGCCCATTCCTCCCATGATGGCCGCCACCTGTTGTCCTTTTTTATAGGTATTTGAAGGATCTTCTTCTATCGTGCCCACACATTCAATTCCCTGGATACGTGGAAATTCAACACCCGGAGAAACACCTCTTCTTGTAAAAAGCTCAGATCTGTTTAGACCAAATGCTTCGACTTTGATCAGAACCCATCCCTCTTTAACGTTTGGTTTATCAACTTCCTGAATGATGATCACTTCAGGGGCGCCTGCTTTGGTTGTAATGGCTGCTTTCATATAGGCTTTGTTATACTCTTCTTATTCAGCCGATTCCTGACTTTTAGGTGCTGCCTTATACATTCCTTCCGAAATGTCAATGTCTGTGTTGACAATTTCATCAATATGTTTTTGAAATTCAGGGAAGAATAATTCTCTGCGTAATTTCCAGAATAGCCGGAATCCGGGCTGGTCTTTTACCCCTACAGCTGCTTTAGTAATGGATTCCTGAATGTTTGAATCCAGTGTTCCCTGCTGACTCAAATAGAAACTATTCTGAAACGTTAAAAACAAACCGTGCAGACTGATTATTACCTGAAATCTATCTTCCGAACTTAAAGAATCGGGCGTTGCCATGAAATTATAGAACAGACTGCTTGATTGTTGATTATTGCCCATTGCTGTGTACCAGGAAGAAATGGTAGCGACCGTACTGGCAGCAGTTGCCGACTTTGTTGCTTTCGTGTTTTCAATAAACTGAATACCCACAAAAATGAGTGAAATGACAATCGCGACGGCACCGACGATTTCAGCGGCTATACTTATTTTCTGGAGTCTGTTATTCATAGATTATTAACTGGTCAGGTGATTGTAATGGATACTATTGGTGAATATGAGAAGCGTTGCAACCCTTCCGGTGAAATCATAGGTGTTCTCATTATGGCAAATTCAGTGCATATTGGCAATTATGCAAGAGAAATATAATTTTATGAGTTATCAAAGTAATTGGAAAGGCCGAAGATCGTCCTTTGATAATTAGCCTATGCAATGAGTTTGTAGCATTTTTTTAATAATGCTCATATAGTTTTTGAGATAAAAATTCTTTCTGATAGTGTGTTCTTTAGATCCATTTTGCTTGCAGAACCTTAAAACATCTATGGAGCCATTATGAATGTACTTGTTTATGGCGTTCATAGATCTACCGGCCCCAGCAAGAGCTGGTATGGGATGAGTTCATTCCTTGATTTTACTCTGAAGTCAAGATCGGAATAATTCATAGCCCTTCTACAGTATAAAGCCAATTCATTTGCTTGTCCATCAACTTTTGAGGTGTCATTTTCATAACTCCTTTAAGAAGCAGTTGTCCTGCTGTACTATGCGCCATTCGCCCGAAATTCCATGAATTCTTTACCACATAATCTACCTTTTTCCTTCTTTGTTTTTCAAATGCGTTGAAGGCTTCCAGTGGAGTTTCAGACTCTTTTAAGTAATGACTCATGTAATAGGCGTCTTCTATGCCTTGGCAAGCACCTTGGCCCATATTGGGAGTTGTAGCATGAGCTGCATCACCAAGAAGACAAGTATTAGCATCATACCAGGTATCCAATCTATTTAAATCCATAAGTTCGGTAGTATGCATATCTTCTGATGCCCTGATAATGTCTGCTACGATTGAATGAAAGTCTTCAAACAGAGCTAATAATGAGCTATTGTTAAATTCTTCAGGCCATATTTCTTTACTCAAAACAATAAAGAAGTAAACCGAATTGGCAGATACCGGAGAAAACCCAAATCTTCTCTTTTCACCCCAAACTTCTTTTCCTTTGCCTTTCAAAGCGTCCGGCAAGGTAAAATTAGCTATCCCTCTACAGCAAATTTGTCCGGTTTTTCGAAATTCAGAGGGCAAGCCCATTACTTTTCTGACCTGGGAATTAATGCCATCAGTACCTAAGACTATATCTGTTTGAATTCTTTTGTTATTAAAATGCAACTGAATCTTGCCTTGATTCATTTGATGATTGATATAAGGCATTCCTAGCTCTACGAGCTCTAATTGAGCACATTTATCGTAGAGGATACGTTGTAGTTTTCCACGATGGATGGCTATCGTTTGGTTTCCGTATTTATCAGACACCACTGCTTTCTCTATTTTTTTGATCGGTCTGAGGTTTGGGTAGGTAATCTCCATATTACTCAGCGTACACCCTTCATCAATTACGTCCTTATCTATACCAAGCCATTGTAAAACTTGCACAGCATTGGGCTGAAGCCATATGCCAGCACCAATCTCATTGAGTGAGTCAGCCTGTTCATAAACTTTGGAAGGAATCCCCACCTTCTGTAAAGCTAATGCGGTGGTTAGGCCAGTAATTCCGCCTCCTATGATTGATATATTCATTATAGTCGTAATTTTAGGTCAAATATACTAATTAGGTCAAGTGTACTAAATATATGAAAACAAAGCATCGGATACTCCTTAAAGCACTGGATTTATTTAATGAAAAAGGGGTTAAGAATGTCACATTAAGGCAATTGGCAAGTTCACTCCAAATGAGCCAGGGTAATTTGAATTATCATTTCAGAACGAAAGCAGAAATTATATCTGAGCTATACTTTGAGCTGGCAGATCAAATGGATTATGAAATGGACAAAATAACTCGAAACAAACCCATTCTCCGTTTTTTGTATGAAAGAGCCTTTGTTTCCATGAATCTTTTATATGAATACAGGTTTATCGTTAGAGATTTATATCAGGTGCTAGGGAGTGATGAAGCATTGAAAGCGCACTATCTGCAATTACAAGAAATGCGGAAACAACAGTATTCGTTTCTTTTTCAAAATTTGATTGGCGAAGGACTGATGCGGGAAGAGGAATTGAAGGGTGAATATGACAGATTATACGAACGTATGAACATCTTAGGAGATAATTGGATAAATGCGTCCGATTTTTTCAGGCAAGATAGTGCGTCTAAAGTATCTGATTATCATAATTTGTTGTTTGAAGTGATATATCCGTATTTGACTAAAAAAGGGAAAGAGCAGTATCTGGAATTATTAAATTAGCCACAGCGCTCACTTCCTTTTCTACCTAAGGCAGATTCTTATTTTGCGTTACGGTTTTTATTTATACCAATATATAGAAACGAAGCTGAAACTATGAGCGCAAAAACTTTAAACCAGGTGGAGTCTCCATAAATCGATGTGAACTGAACAGCCAAAAATGCAATAAAAAATAGTCCTGATAAAATTAAATAAGTCTGTGAATTTTTCATAGGATTCATTTTTAAGTCTTAGCCACAACTAACTAGTAATAATAACCATCACTGACTATCCTCTTATCCCTTATTCTGAGCTGGGGATACCATCAGAACCCCATCGTAATGAATACCCTTTTCATGTGGCAAATATGAATATAAGGCGGTTTTGGATTTTTTGAAAGATTTGGCCATTCATTTAGTGGCAAATTTCCATTCTTATAGAGTTCTGATGCTAGCTTTGCTTTATTCTTAGCGACATTCGAGAAACTCTTTGGTTCAATCGTTTTTTCTGCCTCTTGCCCCAGGAGATGCTAGTTCTGCACCGTTGCGTTCCCTTAACATAAAAGGAATGGCGGAAAACCGCACCCCGGCACTAAGCACCGGAAGGGTAGGGGCAAGGATTTAAGAGATGGTTAAAAACCAAACATAAAGTGCCATCCAAAGCAGAACGTAAGCCAATAATAGAGAGGAAAATATCATGCCCAGCATTATTGCTGCGTTTTTAATTCGATTCATAAAGATCGATTTTTATATAGTTCTTTAAAAGCGTCCTATATTCGTACAGCACGCTTGATGACCCATGTCAGAGGCAGTTCTCAAATGATTTAATGCCGAATAGTTGACTAAGTGATATAGTGTATCAAGTCATTCAAAAACATCCCTTTTTGGCAGTAATTGAAAGTAGTTTTATTCCAAATCTCGCGTATTGCCAACTTCTCTGTGCAGCTTCCAAACGCCATCTCGTTTATCCTTTTTCATTATGGTGAGGAATGTTGCAGTTATTTCAACAGGTTCACCAAATTCATTCGTGTAATACGTGGAACTGGTCCCAAAATCATACGCGACACTATCGCTGACAATAACTGTTTCTCTTGGTCGCATCACCAAACTGTCATAATGATATTCTCCTCTGGGATTCCTTCGTAATTCTTTAAACTCAGCCCAGGGTCCACAATCCGGATCCGAGGCGATAACATTTATGCCATACTTTCTCAAATCGCCAAATCTACCTTCCTTAATTGCCAGCTGAAATGCCGCTCTTGACTCTTCGATTTTGGCCAGCTCCGCTTCAACATCAAAACTATTTTCTTTTTCAATTGATAATTTTTCCTTCGTTTGGTCATTCATACTACATGAAGCCAGCATGAGGAGTATGGGAACCAGTACGTTTTTCATATT
>CAYGOW010000187.1:0-7167 GCA_964351425.1 uncultured Roseivirgaceae bacterium | reverse complement strand
TAAAGTCGGCCTGGAATCAACAATTGTAGGGTTTTCCGAAGATGGTCCCGTAATCTATCGTGCCGGGGGTCTTACCCGGGAGCAAATTGAGGAGAGCATCGGGCCGGTCCGGCAAATGAGCCATTCCTCTTCTAATCCAAAAGCACCCGGGATGCTAAAGAGTCACTATGCCCCACGCACGAAAATTGTATTGGGAGATATCCAAGATCTGGCCTCCAAGCATTCGGGCAACATTGGTATCCTCGTTTTTTCGGAGGATAATTCAACGTTGAATAGTTCTGGCGACCGGGTCATCCGCATTCTTTCACCAAATGGTGACATAAAAGAAGCAGCTCAAAACCTTTTCAAATACCTGCGGGAGCTTGATGCCATGGGCCTGGACACGATCCTGGCGGAAGAAGTGCCAAATACTGGCCTTGGAAAAGCAATTAATGATCGCCTCAGACGCGCAGCTGCAGAATAAATTGTATATTCAATCTCTTAATAAACCAGACTTTTCATATGAAAACCATTGATGATATTGATTTAAAGAATAAACGCGTATTGCTACGTGTGGATTTCAATGTTCCACTGAATGACTCCTACGAAATTACCGACGATACGCGCATCCGTGCCGCCATACCTACCATAAAAAAAATACTTTCCTCCGGTGGATCCGTCGTTTTGATGTCACACCTGGGACGACCTAAAACGGGAAATGAAGAAGAATTCTCCCTGAAACATCTGGTTGGTGATCTTTCCCAACGACTTGGCACAAAAGTTAAATTTGCCAATGATTGCGTCGGAGAGGAAGCCGAACATTTATCATCCGGCCTTAAACCAGGCGAAGTGCTCCTACTTGAAAACCTCCGTTACCACAAGGAGGAAACTGCAGGAGACCGCTCTTTTGCAGAAGCTCTTTCGAAACTTGGGGATATTTATGTAAACGATGCCTTTGGCACCGCTCACCGTGCACATGCATCCACGAGCATCGTAGCAGAGTTTTTTGATGTTAAAGCTTGTGGCTATGTCATGGAAGCCGAATTAAAGAATGCTCAAAAAGTATTGGATAACGTCAATCGCCCTTATACTGCGATCATGGGTGGCGCAAAAATTTCAGATAAAATTCTGATCATTGAACGCCTGTTGGATAAAGTGGATAATTTGATCATCGGTGGTGGAATGTCCTACACGTTTTTCAAAGCTATGGGCGGAAGCATCGGTAACTCCCTGGTCGAGGAAGATAAACTTGACCTCGCAAATGATCTCATCAAAAAGGCGAAGGAGAAAGGGGTAAATCTTGAATTGCCTATCGATTCCGTGGCCGCCGATGCATTTAGCAAAGACGCTAATGTCTCAGTTGAAATGAGCGGAGCCATTACCGACGGATGGATGGGACTTGATATTGGTCCGCAAGCGCGCGAAGTATTCTCCAGGAAAATTAAAGAGTCCAAAACGATTTTATGGAATGGCCCTATGGGCGTTTTCGAAATGGATAAATTTGCCGAAGGAACAAAAGATATTGCAAGAGCCGTGGTGGACGCCACGAAGAATGGCGCATTTTCACTTATTGGTGGCGGGGATTCGGCCGCAGCGGTAAACTCTCTCGGCTTTGGTGATGACGTGTCATACGTCAGTACCGGTGGAGGAGCCTTACTGGAATATATGGAAGGCAAAACACTTCCCGGTGTTGCCGCGTTGGAAAACTAATCAATCAGACCTGCAGGGATTCACCCTGCGGGTCAATCAAATCGTATACTCTTTATTGGATTAACCTTGCTTATGGCAAGTGTGGGAATAAGAATTATCAGCGCCACGACAAGCAAGGTAAGAAGGTTCAGAATGAGGGTCATCTCCCAGTTCCAGCCAATCGGAACGTAACTCATGTAATAATCCCTTGGATTGAGCGGAATAAGCATGAATTGATCCTGTAGCCACCCCAGACCGAGGCCTAGTAAATTACCGATAAGCAGGCCTTTCACAATCAGGCGTATTCCGTTTAAGAGAAATATTCTCCGAATGAGTGCATTCGTCGCACCAAATGCCTTTAAGAGACCAATCATTTGCGTACGCTCCATAATGAGGATTAAAATGATTGAAATCATATTTACGCACACCACAAAAAGGATGATCCCAAGAAATATATTCACCTGCCGGCTAATCAAATGCAGCCACTCAAAGACCTGGATATACTTATCCTCGACCTTTTCAACATAGAAATCATAGTCTACGACGGCCTCAAGGGCATCGCGTGCCTCGTCCAGCTTGTCAATGTCCTTCACATAGATTTCCATACCTCCCGCCAAACTGTCTGCCCAGTTATTCAGCCGCTGGATCATGCGTATATCACCAATAATGAACTTATTGTCGTAGTATTCGGATAAATTGGTTTCGTAGATCCCCACTACCTTCAGGCGCCTGACACGGGGAGGGTCCTGAAAGAAATGCACAATAGCATCGTCGCCTACTTTCAGGCGCAGTTTGTCAGAGATCACTTTGCTGATCATGACCTCGCGTGAATAGGAATCATCATCGAAGTTCAGGAAACGTCCTTCGATGAGGCTTGACCTGAACCTGACGGAATCAAAACGTTCACTAATGCCTTTAAAAATGATCCCAAGAATTTCATCTTCCGTTTTGATCAACCCGGCTTTATGACTGAATTCCTGAACATGCTCAATAAAATCAAATTCGCTGGTATATCTGAAAACATCGTTACGCAGGGTAATGGGAATTTCCTCGAAGGAATTGTTACTTGAATATTTGGTCACCTGAAAATGGGCACTGAAATTGTATATCTTTTCAGTAACGGTATCCTGAAAGCCTTTGAGGATCAGAAATGATACAATCATGACCCCGAGGCCAATACCAATGCTTCCAACGGCAATCTTATGTATCGTGGTAGAAAAGCTTCCTCGAGAGTCCTGGGAGATTCTTTTGGATATAAAATAAGGTAGATTCAAGATTATCGTTAGTTTTGACTACAAACCATCACAAAGTAAAGGAAATCTGGTGAACCACATTCTTATTCTTCTTTCTATTTTCCTGACGAGTGTCAATTGCTCCGTTTCTCCACCACCGGAAACGGAGGTTGATTTAGTGTTAGGAGCCGAACGCATGGAACTGCTTCTTCCCGAACTAAAGGATAAGCGGGTAGCAATGCTCGTAAATCAAACGTCACTTGTTGGCTCCACCCACCTGGTGGATACCCTGCTGTCCCGGGGAATCTCCATTAGTAAGGTTTTTGCCCCGGAACATGGCTTCCGTGGTGATGCCGATGCCGGCGAAACCGTCCGAAACGGGGTGGATTCAAGGACAGGCCTGCCCATTGTATCCCTCTACGGGGGCAACAAAAAACCTACTGCCGAACAACTCGCTGATATTGATGTGGTCCTGTTTGATATTCAGGATGTCGGGACCCGCTTTTACACCTACATAAGCAGCATGCATTATGTTATGGAAGCCTGTGCGGAGCAAGGCAAACAGGTCATCGTGCTTGACCGTCCAAATCCTAATGGCGCGTATGTTGACGGACCGGTGCTCGACTTATCACTTCAGTCATTTGTTGGCATGCACCCGATCCCTGTGTTGCACGGACTAACCGTTGGCGAACTGGCATTAATGATCAATGGCGAAGGCTGGCTGGAAGGCGGACTGACCTGTGATCTTAACGTAATCGCCATGGAAGGGTATGCGCATAATTTACCTTATTCACTTCCGGTTAAACCCTCTCCCAATCTTCCCAATGATCTTTCGGTACAACTATACCCCTCCCTCTGTCTTTTCGAAGGCACGGAAATTAGTGTAGGACGAGGTACGTTGAAACCATTCCAGCAGATAGGCCACCCGCTCCTGACTAATTATACGCATAGCTTTACACCTACGTCCATCGAAGGCATGTCATCTTACCCTCCGTTTGAGGATGAAACCTGCTATGGCACCCTTTTTACACCGGAGAATGCTTTAAAAGGATTTGATCTCACATTTCTCATCCAGTATTACAATGATTTCCCGGAGAAGGATTCCTACTTTAATAATTACTTTCCAAAACTCGCCGGAACAGACCAGCTGGATGATCAGATCAAAGCCGGCTTAACCCAGGAAGAAATTCGCCAATCATGGGAACCTGCTTTGGGAGAATATAAAATTCTTAGAAAAAAATACCTCCTTTACCCCCTATGAAGCAATCCCTCCGCATCCTGTTTATGGGCACTCCGGAATTTGCTGTTGAAAGTCTGAAGGCCCTCGTTGAATCCGGAAAAAACATCGTGGCTGTCATTACTGCCCCTGATAAACCAGCAGGTCGTGGCCAAAAGCTAAAGGCATCCCCCGTCAAAGAATATGCGCTGTCGGTCAATGTTCCCGTATTACAGCCTACTAATCTAAAGTCGGAAGAATTTCTATCCGAACTTGCCGGGTACAACGCTGACTTGCAAGTGGTAGTGGCATTCAGGATGCTCCCTGAAGTAGTCTGGGCAATGCCTCGGCTCGGTACGTTTAATTTACACGCTTCCTTGTTGCCGCAATACCGGGGAGCGGCGCCAATTCACTGGGCAATAATTAACGGAGAAAAGAAAACCGGGGTTACGACCTTTTTTCTTAAGCATGAAATAGATACAGGCCAGATTATCTTCCAGGAAGAAGAACCCATTAGGACTGATGATACCGTTGGTGACCTCTATCAACGATTGATGGATCGGGGAGCCAAACTCGTGGTAAAAACAGTCAACGCCATTGAAGAAGGTGAATATCCGCAGGTGCCGCAAAATGAAACAGGGCCATTGAAAGCTGCTCCAAAAATATTCCGGGAAACCTGTGAGATCAATTGGCATCAAAACACGGATGACGTCCATAATTTCATCCGTGGATTATCACCATTTCCCGGAGCCTGGACACGCATTCAAAATGCCACGGTGAAAATATTAAAGGCTCATCCACACCAGATGAACCAGGCCTTTAGTCCCGGGAAACTATTTACGGATAATGAATCCTTCCTGCGTATCGGCACGAACGATGGGTTTATTGAAGTTGATTCACTTCAATGGGAAGGTAAACGCAGAATGGAAATAACTGATTTTTTACGCGGAAACGAGATAGATGTATGAAGATATCCATGATCGCCGCAATCGGCGAAAACAACGTCATAGGGAAAGATAACGAGTTGGTTTGGGATTTGCCGGATGACATGAAATTTTTCATGAAAACCACGACAGGCCACCCGGTTATAATGGGAAGAAAAAATTATGAGTCCATCCCGAAGAAATACCGCCCCTTACCTAACCGAACGAATATTATTGTTACCCGACAAAATGATTATTCTGCACCAGGTGCCCTGGTCGTCCATGACCTGGAAAGCGCACTTTCCCTGGCAAAGGATCATGACGATTCAGAAATATTTATCATCGGGGGAGGTCAGATCTATGACCTGGGGCTTCCATTTGCCAATACAATGTATCTTACTGAAATTCATGCATCATTTGAAGGAGATACTTTTTTTCCTTCCTTTGATCGGAAGGAATGGACGGAAATTTCCCGGGTTCACCACGGGAAAGATGATCGGCATGCCTACTCATTTGATTTTGTGATCTATCAACGTCTCTCATGACAAATTTTCAGAACAAGGTAGTATGGATTACCGGTGCAACATCTGGAATTGGTGAAGCACTCGCCGGTGTCTACGCCGATTACGGTGCACGGCTTATCCTGTCCGGAAGGAATGTCAGTAAACTGCAGAAATTACGAGATAGCTTGCCTGTGGAGGTTGAAATACTACCTTTTGACCTGAGTGATGCCCAATCACTTCAAGGAGTTGTGAAACAGGCAGTGCAGTCCTTCGGTCAAATTGACTTGTTAATCAATAACGGTGGCATAAGTCAGCGATCACTGGCTGAAGATACTTCGCTGACCGTTGATCGAAAGGTGATGGAAGTAAACTACTTTGGGAATATCGCATTAACCAAAAACCTGCTTCCCCATTTCCTGGATAGAAAATCAGGGCATATTGTAGTTATTAGTAGCCTGGTAGGGAAGTTCAGTACGCCCTACCGGTCGGGTTACTCAGCAAGCAAACATGCGTTGCACGGATTTTATGACGGATTGCGCGCAGAGGTCTCGGATCGAGGTGTATTGGTCACACTGATCTGTCCCGGATTTATCCGTACGAATGTGTCCGTCAATGCCCTTACCGGACAAGGTGAAAAATTAAATAAGATGGACGAGCGGACCGGATCGGGCATGGACCCCGCGGTATGTGCAAAAAGAATAGCAAAAGCGGTGCGACGCAAAAAACGTGAGGCATATATTGGCGGCACGGAAATATGGTCCGTTTATCTGAAACGGTTTTTTCCGGGGATATTTGCGCGAATTGTCCGCAAAGCAAAAGTGAGATAAAGATTTACAGAACAAATAAAATCAACCCTGTTTGATCACTTTATGGAATGGTGGGAAATTATCTTACTGGCAGTAACCGGACTCGTTGCAGGTTTCATTAATATAATCGCGGGTGGTGGCTCTTTGCTCACACTTCCCATTCTCATTTTCCTGGGGTTGGACTCTACCATTGCCAACGCATCCAACCGGGTGGGGATTTTCACACAAAATATTACCGGTATACAAGGGTTTCGATCCAAAGGAGTTCATACATGGCCTTTTAGTCTTTATCTGGGCATAAGCGCTTTTTTCGGTGCTATTGTGGGTTCGCGCATATCACTTGAATTGGATGAACAGGTTTTCAACCGTGTCATTGCCGGGATCATGGTACTGGTGGTACTGACCATACTGTTTGGCGGAAAAAACAGCAATCAATCGCAGGAAAGGGAACGGATGGGCTTCTGGTACCAGGCAGCAAGTGTTTTTGTATTCTTTTTTATCGGTATTTACGGAGGCTTCATACAAGCCGGAACCGGTTTTCTGATTATCGCGGCTCTTACAGGAATCAATCGTTTTAGCTTGGTCAAAACAAACTCCGCCAAGGCCATTGTGGCTCTTATCTACACGATCTCCGCCCTTGCCGTATTTATCATTGAGGATGCCATCAATTGGTATTATGCCCTGATCCTGGCTACGGGCAATGCGGCCGGAGGCTGGATTGCCAGCCGATGGTCGGTAGACAAAGGGGATGCCTGGGTTAGAGGCATCCTTGTCGTTATGGTAATTATCCTGGCGGTAAAATTATGGTTCTTTGGGCGC
>CAYGOW010000186.1:0-7248 GCA_964351425.1 uncultured Roseivirgaceae bacterium | reverse complement strand
GTACAGGAATGTATATTTTCGATGCCTCTAACCCGGATCAACCCGTTCAGCTTTCACGATTTGAACATGTACGTAGTTGCGATCCTGTAATTGCTGATGGGGATATTGCCTACGTTACCCTACGCTCCGGAAACATTGAATGCGACGGATTCACCAACCAACTGGATGTCATTGATGTGACTAATTTGATGAATCCTACGCTGATGAAGTCATTTGTCATGCAAAACCCTCACGGATTAGGCAAGGACGGGGACCTGCTGTTCATCGCAGAAGGAGAATATGGTTTGAAAATATTCAATGCCGCCAACCCTTTGTCTATCGGAGAAAACTTATTGGTACACTATGACAACATTCATGCGTTTGATGTAATCCCTCTGGGTGGCATCCTGCTGGTAACGGGTGAAGACGGTCTGTGCCAGTATGACTATTCAGACCCGGAAAATATCGTCCTGTTAAGTAAAATATCGGTTCAGCCGGCATTGTAATATGGTAACTCAAACGCTGTTAAAGAAAGCGGGTTGGCTGTTGCTTGGGCTCACGTTATGCTTGAATTCTACATTAATTGCCCAGGCAACACCTCCCACTGAACCCACCGTTCAGAAAGCCCGCCAGTTATTTCATCAATTCGGAATGGATTTTATCAGTGGAAATAGCGATATCGAGGAAGGTACTTCTCTATCTCTTTCGATCGTCAATGGCTACAAATTCTCCGATCAATTCCGACTAGGCGTTGGTGTTGGTTGGGACAACTACAGCCAAATGGACATTTTACCCCTATTTCTTCGCGCCATAGGTACACTTAAACCTGAGGGCCATTCCCCGTTTGCTTTTTTGGATGCCGGCTACAGCTGGGCATGGGAGAAAGGATTGCCTGAGTTTGTTGATGTTTCCTATACTGATGGCGGGTGGGTATTACAATCCGGGTTAGGATATATGTTTGATGGAAAGAATTGGAATATCACCCTGCACGCAGGCTTCAAAGTCCAGCAATCCACAATCGCCTATACGTTTAATGACGTTTGGATTCCCCAGGATGATGAAGTAAAAGAGGAGCGCACCCGAAAACGGTTTACAGTAGGAATCAGCTTCCTTCTGTAAGCTTATTCAATCCTGGAATGAATCAAAATTTTCAGCCGCATAGTTCGCTGCCCTGGCTGTAATTGCCATATAGGTCAGAGAAGGGTTTTGTGTGGACGTCGACGTCATACACGCTCCGTCGGTCACAAAAACATTCTTGCAGCTATGTAGCTGATTCCATTCATTCAGCAGGGACGTTTCCGGATCAGAACCCATGCGCACACCCCCCATTTCGTGTATGTCCAACCCGGGAGCCTGTTTTGTATCAATTGGGCGTACATTCTCAAATCCGGCTTTTTCGAACATTTCCTGGAATTGACTGAAAAAATCAAGCAGCATTTTTTCATCATTCTCATCATAGGAAACATCAATTCGCAGCTTGGGCATGCCCCATTCGTCGAGATCGTCCCGGTCAAGTGTTACTTTATTCGATTCCTTAGGAATGGTTTCCCCCATCATTCGCGCGGAAACACGCCAAGGTCCGTTTGAGGGGTTTAATAGCCCGTCTTTCAATTCCTGACCAAATCCTTCAGTCTCCTGATCAACTGAACGGCTGGCCCCAAAGCTCACAGCATATCCACGCAGGAAATCTGTTTCCTGCTGTCTTACATTTCTGAATCGGGGCATGAGGGCGCCATTCGGCCGTCGGCCTGCCGTATCCTTGTCCTGAAACCCATTATGTGTTGCCGTAACCACGCCACGATAATTGTGAAAGGCGACAAACTTACCCAGGAGCCCGTTGTCGTTACCCAGTCCCTGAGGAAAACGTTCTGAAGTTGAATTCAGCAGGATCAAATTGGAATTGAGCGTCCCTGCATTCAGGAATATTATCTTCGCATTGTAAATGGTTTCTTGCTTTGTTTCCGCATCAATCACCTTAACACCGGAAGCTTTTCCACTGGCATCATCGTATAAAATCGAATGTACCACGGAGTTGGGCCGAAGTGTCATATTACCCGTTTTCTCTGCCCAGGGCAACGTGGCGGAGTTACTACTGAAATACCCACCAAACGGACACCCACGCTGACAGAGATTTCGATATTGACACAACGTACGCCCCTGTTTAGCATAATATTCGGCATTACCTGTAATATGCGCGCATCGACCGATGATGACATGACGACTGCCCTGGTACTCTTCCTTAATGACATCGCTGAAATGGCGCTCCACGCAAGTCATTTCCATGGGGGGCAAAAACTCCCCGTCCGGCAATTCTTCCAGCCCATCCTTGTTTCCCGAGATTCCGGCAAATTTCTCAACATGACTATACCAGGGTGCAAGGTCCGTATAATTTATGGGCCAGGGAACAGCAAACCCATCCCGTTTCGGGCCTTCAAAATCAAACTGACTCCATCGCTGTGTCTGTCTCGCCCAGAGAAGTGACTTCCCGCCGGTCTGATACCCACGAATCCAATCAAACGGAGAATCCTGTTTATAAGGATGCTCCTTGTCCAACACAAAAAAATGGGCCGCATCTTCCCGGAATGCATAACACCGGCTCACTACGGGGTTCTCCTCCACAATCTTTTCCGGTATGCGACCACGGTGTTTGAACTCCCAGGGCATCATGTTTGTCGTTGGATAATCCCTAAGGTGGCGAACCTCCGGACCCCGTTCGAGGACAAGGGTTTTAAGACCGTTATCACACAATTCTTTTGCCGCCCATCCTCCGGACATTCCTGAACCAATGACTATGGCATCAAATTCTCTGGTATCGTTTTCTTGTTCTTGCATTTCAACCGTTAATATTTACACGTTTAGATGGATCCACATCCACACACCCCTTGAAGAAAGTCGGTACGAGTGAATAAGGCATGATCTCACTCATGATGTATTCTGACTGCATATATCCGGTCATGGTCCATTGCTTGGTGCGGCCCAGGAAGCGCTTGACATCATCCACGACAAATCGCGGATTTCCATCACCGTCTTCCGGGACATCAGTGATTTCAGCATCCATCACACGCTGCAAAACACCAGGTCGTTCTTCTTCCGGGATATCTGAAAATTCCTTTTCGGTCAATGCCCTGACAAAAGGATTAAATCCCTTAATACCATTCATAAATATACTCTGATCCTCTTGGGACATACAGTCATCCGCCATAACCCAAACAAATTTATCTGCCTCCAGCGACAATGCACCTGGAAGTTCGCCTTCCGGAATAATTGCCGATACAACCTGCTTGAGCAAGTCTTCCTGGGGTAGTGTAACCTGTAAATTGTTAAGCGCAATGGGAAGCCGTTCCTCTCCAAAATTACAGGCCTGTAACATGGTGATTCCGGCTCCGGCAACGGCCATTTGTTTTAGTGCTGATCTGCGATCCATCGGTTTCTTTCTATTCGAGGTGAGTGTTCTAAATAGGTGATTTTTTAACTAAATTAAAAGCGAATCGATGCATTTTAGCCTGCGTGACGTTGCGGTTTTATGTGTAACAAGAGTTACACTCGCATCCGACCACAGGGTGTAGCTTTACCTAAAATTCAGACCATCAGGTCAAAGGGAAGAGGTATATCATGGAACTTGAAAAATTATTATCATTATTATCACGGCTAACTGGTTTGCTGGCGGCAGTGGTACTTGTTGTTTTTCTCTCTGCGGTGCTTTATCAGATGAATCCGGATTTATGTTGCTCCGAAGAAAGTGGTCCCTGGCGTGTGCCTTCCCTGGAAAAGGATCTTCCTGACGGTTCACGAGGTAAGCTGATCAAGTACGGATATTATCTCACCAGTGAATCCCCTAAGTGGATGGGGCCCAATGCCATTAACCCTGATCACCGGTATTCCGGCAATAACCTGGCTTGCAAAAATTGCCACCTGGAGAATGGCGCCATGCCCGGCTCTGCCTCCTGGGTTGGCGTTACCGATCGATATCCACAGTACCGGGGACGTGAAGACCGGATCGGTACCATTGAAGACCGCATTAACGGATGTATGGAAAGAAGCATGAATGGCCAACCCTTGCCTGTGGATTCCCGCCAGATGAAAGCCATTGTTGCCTACATGGAGTGGTTAAGTCAGGACCTGCCCGATTCACTGCTTTCCCGCTATTCAGGGTTTCCATCGATTCAATTACCAGATACACCAGCAGATACCATTCACGGCCGGCTTGTTTATGAACGGGAATGCGTGGTTTGCCATGGAATCGAAGGGCAGGGAATTTGGCTTGCCGATTCCACCAAGGGATATCAGTATCCTCCGCTTTGGGGCTCAGATTCCTATAATCATGGCGCGGGGATGAACCGGGTGATCACTGCTGCGCAGTTTATTAAAGGGAATATGCCCTTTGGTCAGGCAACATTAGATGCACCAAAATTAACCGACCAGGAAGCATTGGATGTTGCAGCCTACATCGACTCATTCAGGCGGCCTGAGAAAGAAGGTGTGGAGTCGGATTATCCTGATCCCTTACGCAAACCGGTTTCCACTCCTTACGGACCATGGCCTGATTCATTTCCGGCACTACAACACAAATATGGCCCGTTTAAACCGATCATCCGGTATTACGAGGACAACTACGACATTAAGAAAACCCAGTAACTGATACCAGTTTTTTTTAGCGATGGAAATTTGCCATATTGTAGGTAGTGATTCTCCAATCCAGATAAATAAACCTAGCCCGATTGTGGGTATTTTCCCTGCTGCAGTTCTGCATTGAGCAGGAGCAAAATATACACAACAAAGAGGCGGCCATTAATCCTGGCAACCGAATCCCTATAAATACGTTCGATTTAAAATATACTATTACCCTTTCAAGAGGGCGATAAAGAAGAATGAGCTTATGAATAAACTAGAATTTAAGAAAGAAATTTTACTGCAGGCAAAGCAAAAACATCAATCTGTAGTGGATGATCTTCAAAACGAAATCAATGCGATGCGCGAGAGTGAATCGGATAGTTATGATGGCCAGACAGATCTGGAAGAACTTTCCCAGGATGTTGCGGCTAATTCGACCCGGGAGACAATCGCCCGTGAACTCAGCTTTGCCCAGGATGAGCTTCAACTGCTTAACCGGCTGGTTATTGAAGAACCATTACATGACGAGATAACCCTTGGTTCGGTAGTCGAGACAGATCAGCGCACGTTTTATGTCAGTGCCAGTATTGAGAACTTCACAGCCGACGGCAAAAAGATTTTTGGAATTTCTACCAAGGCCCCCATTTATGAGGCGATGAAAGGGTTAAAAAAAGGTGATAAATTCGAAATGCGAAATCAGCATTACAAAATCAAGGACGTGTTCTAATAGCATAAAAAAAACCCTGCAGGTCTCCCTGCAGGGTGTATCCAACTTCACTAATCTTCCCTCAAAAAATTCGGTCAATTACCCCGTCGTCCCCGTTGGTTGTCAGAAGAACGTGAAGAGCGATTATAATCAGTTCTTCCTTTCCTTCGGGTATCCTCCTCTTCGTACTTCACTTTCTTCGGTCCGGTATACCCGCTTCGACGAGACTGGTAGCTATTCCTCTGTTCATAGTCAACCCGCTGACGATTTGGTGCCTGACGACTGTTACTATACTGAGGCGTATGCTGTTTATGGTTCTTGTAATGCTTATGATTTTTCGCCGGAGCGTTATTATAGATTACAGTAGTATTCCCTCCATAAACATACCGTGGATATGTTCTGTAATGTCCGTATACATACGTTACAGGACGTGGGCGATACGCTACGTGATTATGCCCCCAGTGATTATGACTATGACAAATGTTATAGTAGGAGTTATAGTAGTATTCATGGAATCCACAGAAGTCACCACAAACATGCCCCATAAGTGGATACGAGTTGTATCGGTTAATCACCTGGGTGTACCCATGATTATCGACATTTACTTCAACAAATCGATTGCCTCGTTGCAACAGCACATTGAAGGAAAAGAATCCGCCACCGTGATTGACACGGTTCGCATGTACCCAATCATAATTGTAGTATCTGTCATAAACCACTTGCGTGACATATGATGGTACGCCCCATTGGTGCTGTACCCCGTAGGAGGCTACAAAATGCTGAGCTTTTGATTGCGTCATAGACGCCATAAACAACAAAGCGGAAATTATGAGTATCTTTTTCATGACCCTGAGTAGTTTGTTTACCCAGAATTAATCAATTGGTGTGCCAAAAAATTCTTTTCAGATTTATATATCTGATTACCAGTTATTTATAACATTAAAAGATATTTTCCACGGGCTCGTCTTTCCTACAAATACCTATCCTGATCGTGAGTTTTTATAATTTTATTTATCTTCCCAATAATCAACCGCAGCTATGGATAAAGTCATCATTGGGAGTTTTAAAGAATTCCAGGAATTCGAAGGAAAAGAAATAGGTGTTTCTCCCTACCTAACCATTACTCAAAACCAGGTTAATCTTTTTGCCGATGCCACCCTGGATCATCAGTGGATTCATACCGATCCAGAACGCGCCAGGAAAGAAGGGCCGTTTGACGGGCCGATCGCCCATGGGTATCTTACTTTGTCACTTGCTCCGCATTTATGGCAGCAGATTACCGAAATCAGAAATCTCAAAATGATGATTAACTACGGCATCGATAAATTAAAATTCAATCAGCCCGTGCTGGTTGGCGATGAAGTCAGGTTGCGGGCAAAACTCGAATCAATTATGGACCTGCGAGGAGTGACCAAGGCGCAGTTGCAGATCACGCTGGAAATAAAAGATAAGCCCAAACCCGCCTATGTGGCCAGCCTGATTTTTCTCTACCATTTTCAATCGTAACGTATTTCGGAGTTTACCTGAAGGATCACAGTATCCTTGAGAATCATCTTTTGTACGCCCTCCACCTGGTATTCTGTCAGCCGGTTATCGGGACCTGTTCCTTCAAAATACATTGACAGGGTTCGTACGGATCCATAGACCGGATTTTTATCCTGAACCCGCGCATGCATTTCGCGCAGATCTTTACCGGAATAACGTAATTCTAAATATTTCACATTTCGTTTGGCCGGCTCTTTGGGCAGATAGGTAATTGATCTTCCTCCTTCAATTTCCTTTTGCGTCACTTCATATTCACCACGCAGGGTAGGCTTATTGATATTCGCTTTCCTGAATACGCCTAGTTCATATTCCCATTGAGTGGAATCCGGGGTGATGGTTATGGAATCCGTCTGATCATTCACCAACGTTCGTTTGATGATCGGGTGTGTCTTGCGTTTCAATGCCTG
>CAYGOW010000185.1:5865-7304 GCA_964351425.1 uncultured Roseivirgaceae bacterium | reverse complement strand
CCATTTTTCTGATAATAAATTATAGGTCTCAAGTACCGAATCGATGTCGTCCATATGGATACCTACCGCAACACGCATCAGCATGTGCTGAGGTCGCTCGACAATTTTACCGTCGATTTTCATCAGGTAACTTCTTTCCAGTGTTTTAAAACCAAAGAAGTCATAACCAAAATCCCGGTCGTAAATGATATTGGAATCAAGCAACGCGGCATTTTTCTTGATAATAGCATAGGCCTCTTTGGAAATTAATGGCGCATTCTCCCCGGTTTTAGGATCAATATAGGTGTAAAGTCGCTTCATCGTGTTGGAGAAGGATTTACTTGTCACCTTGTGCAGGTTTGAAATGGCAATCCGCGCGGCCAGTTTGGCAAAATCCGGATGTTTGGTGGTCATGGATGCCGCTGTCTCGGCAGCCAGATTGTCTAATTCGACGGTGGTTACTCCGTCATAGATCCCGTTGATTACCTTCATGGCAATATCCACAGGCTCTATGTAATTGGTGTCAAGGCCGTAACATAATTTTTCGATGCGGGCAGTGACTTTGTCAAATTTAACGGACTCCCGGCGTCCGTCGCGTTTAATTACTAACATAGTGTTGGGGGGTTAGAGTGGATGTATAGGTTTCGTCTTAGTTCTAAAAATCTTCGTCCAGCGAAAATTTAGGAGCGCTTTCGTCTCCACTGGATTTCATGACGCCTGCTTTTTGGTAATCTCCCACTCTTTTCTCAAAAAAGTTGGTTTTACCCTGGAGAGAGATCATTTCCATAAAATCAAACGGATTGGTAGAGTTGTAAATCTTCTTTCCTATCAATTCGTTTAACAGGCGGTCGGCAACAAACTCAATATATTCGCACATCAGATCTGCATTCATCCCGATGAGATTGACAGGCAGTGCATCTGTGACAAACTCTTTTTCAATTTCCACTGCGTCTTCAATCAGTTTGATTACTGTATCTTCCGGTAGTTTGTTATTGACGTGATTATTATAGAGCAAGCAGGCAAAATCGCAATGCAATCCTTCATCCCGCGAGATTAATTCATTGGAGAATGACAATCCCGGCATCAGGCCACGCTTCTTCAACCAGAATATGGAGCAGAAGCTGCCGGAGAAGAAGATACCTTCCACCGCAGCAAAAGCGATCAGTCGTTCCTGAAAAGAACCTTCGTCTATCCAGCGTAACGCCCAGTCGGCTTTCTTCTTCACACAATCCATTGTTTCAATGGCATTGAATAACTTGTCTTTTTGAACAGGATCTTTGACGTAGGTATCAATCAGAAGGGAATAGGTTTCTGAATGGATGTTTTCCATGGCGATTTGAAAGCCATAAAAGAACTTAGCTTCTGTATATTGTACTTCTGCGACGAAATGTTCCGCCAGGTTTTCATTCACTATACCATCGCTGGCAGCGAAGAAGGCGAGCACATGCTTGATAAAATAG
>CAYGOW010000185.1:0-5799 GCA_964351425.1 uncultured Roseivirgaceae bacterium | reverse complement strand
ATCATTCAGGTTATTCCAGTCCTTCAGGTCCTGGCTTAAGTCAATTTCTTCAGCCGTCCAGAAACTGGCTTCGGCTTTTTTATAATACTCCCAAATATCATTGTGTTGTATTGGGAAAAGGACAAAACGGTTCGCATTTTCCTGGAGAATAGGTTCATCTACTGCAGTTGCTGTTTCACTCATCGTTCACTAGGGTTAATAGTTTGAAAATCACCAAGTATTTCCGGGCTGGAGAACCCGGAAAGCTCCAATAAATAAGAAAGAGTCAGAGCCGCTATTGGAACTTGTTCGAGCCAATAGGTCATACAAAGATTGATAATGGATATATAAAATCAAAGTTGGTAAAATGGACTATTCGAGTGATTAGTTATAAGTCATAATATGCTGATAAACAATATGATAAAGGGTCTTTGAGAAAATATACTTTGCCCTTAAACGGCCAAAATGGGCTATATGGCAAGGAGGAAAAAAGTTTTCCACAGAGTCAAGCGGTGTGCACAGGATAGATGTGGACAAATCGAGCAGTCAGGCGGTGAGTTTCGTACGAAGTGCCTCCGGTATTTTTTCAATCACCGGAATATCTTTATTAAACCATTCATTAAGGCCGTAGTACGCTGTCTGCGTGACAGGATCAGTAAATTTTTTATATTCGCCGCTTCGAATTTTATTGGATAGGGCTGCAGATACAGAACTCCGGACTTTTTGCTTGTCCGAATCAGGTTCCTGTTCCAGGATAAATTCAACCACCTCGGCACTCGCGATGAGTTTATCCGTCGCATCCATGTAGTGTGCGATCTTTCGCGTCCAGGGCCATTGTGACCGGTAGGAATCTGTGTCCCACCGGATAGTTTTATGACTTACCTGATCCTGAAATATAGGTAAACTGGTCAGGGTGCTGATGTGATTGTCAATCTCACTGATCTCTTTCCTGAATTCTTCAATACGCGCTTCCAATGCCTGCTTTTTTTCAGAAAGGGCTTTTAAATAAAGATCAGCGTACTTTTCCGGGACATTAATTTTCATGGAAAGCAATAATAATAACCAGTATACTGCTAATTTTGCATTATGTCAAGCATAACAAGCAAACAAAGCAAGCGGTTCAAGCAATAAGTGAAAAATTATTCTTTTTTATAAGGTTTGTGGGCGACTTATACCGGCTTCCGGATAAGTCATTTAAATAAACGGTTGACTGTTTGAATAATTAATCATTTAACCTATCTTTGCAGTCCGTTTTTTTAAAACAATCATAGAAGCGAAATATGTACGCAATAGTTGAAATAGCCGGAAAGCAGTTCAAAGTAACGCAAGACCAATTCGTGTATGCTCCAAGAATGGAGGGCGAAGAAGGCGCTTCCGTAGAATTCGATAAAGTACTGTTATTGGACAATGACGGGAAGGTCGAAGTTGGTGCCCCTTTATTACAGGGCGTCAAGGTATCGGGTAAAATACTCGGTCATGTAAAAGGAGATAAGGTAATTGTCTTCAAAAAGAAACGTCGTAAAGGATACAAGAAGAAAAACGGACATCGACAGGATTTTACAAAAATCCAGATATCTGATATTGTATCCGGTGGAGCAGCTCCTAAGAAAAAAGCAGCCGCAAAGCCTAAAGCGAAAAAGTCGGAAGGAGATGACCTGACCAAAATCAGTGGCATCGGTCCTGTGTTTGCAGGAGAGCTGAATAAATTAGGCTACACGACATATAAGCAAATAGCTGACCTGACAGACGAGCAGATTGCTTCCCTTGCTGAAAGCATTGACGGAGTGAGCGTCGAAATGGTGGCTAACGATGAATGGATCAAACAAGCTAACGAGCTTTTAAAGAAATAATTTCGAATTACGTAAAGACTATTAGAAATGGCACACAAAAAAGGAGCAGGTAGTTCGCGAAACGGAAGAGAGTCGGAAAGTAAACGACTCGGCGTAAAGATATACGGTGGTCAAAACGCGGTGGCCGGAAACATCATTGTACGGCAGCGCGGCACAAAGCATCACCCTGGTAAGAATGTTGGTATTGGAAAAGACCACACCTTGTTTGCGTTGACCGATGGAACGGTACAATTCAAAAAAGGTAGAAATAACCGGTCGTATGTTTCAGTAGAAAACAGCGAAGCAACAGCTTAATCAACTGAAGATTAGCCTCAGTAATTATGAAAAATCACACCCGAAAAGGTGTGATTTTTTTTTGTATTTAGTACCTGCAATATTACCCCCCTGATAGGGTTAAAATATTTTCCAATTTACCCCCAATTCTCTGTTAAATTTCTAATTTCCGACTTCGGAAAGGTTAATAATTACCAATTTGGTAAAATAATGGCTATTACCATAGAAATTATTTTTTCAGAAGGTAAAAATTGGTTTTAAATACCAGATGAGGCAGATTCTCCACAAAATCTTAATATACGTATACTAATAAAAATAGTAATTTGGCGGATTATTTGATATGTAGTTGGTCAATAACGTAAAAACAGGTAAAAAGTTTTATAAATCACCCGAATTGGGGTAGAATATTCTTATAAAACTTACTTTTGTAATCAAATATTTTTACTTTAGCTGATATTTAATTTTTAACCTAAACAATGCAATATGAAGAAGTTTCTACTACTTAGTTTCATGTTGGTGGCTACGTTACTGTCTGTAGAGGCAGTGGCACAGGATCGTACCATTACTGGTACCGTGACTGCCGAAGAGGACGGATCAGCACTTCCGGGTGTTAACGTTCTTTTAAAAGGTACTTCCACAGGTACCGTGACAGACATCAATGGAAACTATCGATTAACCGTACCTTCAGATGGTGGTACATTAGTATTCACCTTCGTAGGTTTGAAGACGCAGGAGGTTGCGATTGGAGGACAGACGACAATTAATGTCGGAATGGTCTCCGATGTAACTCAGTTGGGAGAGGTGGTTGTTACCGCCCTGAACATTGAGCGGGATAAGAAAACGCTGGGATACGCAACTCAGTCAGTGGAGCAGGAAAATTTACGTGTAGCACGTGAACAAAACCTGAACGAAGCGCTGGCTGGTAAAATTGCTGGTGTTCAAGTGGTATCCGGATCAGGAGCCAAATTTGGACAGTCAGTTGTTCGTATTCGTGGTGTACGAGGATTAAATTCTGCTGACCCTCTTTATGTAGTGGATGGTATCGTTACTGAAGATCCCGCCTCTATTAACATGGATAACGTTGAGTCAATCAACGTTCTTAAAGGTGCCAACGCCGCCGCACTGTACGGTTCACGTGCACGTGACGGGGTTGTTATTATCACTTCCAAGCGTGCCAAAGACGGCGCCCTGCAGGTGAACTTTAACAATACCACCACCTTTGAAAATGTTTCAGTCCTTCCTGAATACCAAAACCAGTATGGTGGTGGATATTCACTGGACTTTAATACGTTTAATTTTGATCCTGCTACCGATGACCCTGCATTGGCAGGTCTTGATGGCGCATCCATACCTGAATTCTATGCCGACGAAAGCTGGGGTCCAAGATTGGATGGACAGCTGGTTGGTCAATGGGATGCCTTTACTCCTGGAACAGAAGGCTACGGACAGTTACGTCCTTGGTCTTCAAACCCTGATAACATTAAGGATTTCTTTGAGCAGGGTGTTTTTGTGAATAACAGTTTGAATATTGGTAAAGCTGGAGAGAACTATAATATCAACGCTACGATTTCAAATTCAAACCGTGGTGGTGTTCTTCCTAACAGTGATCAGAAAAGAACATTCCTGAACTTAAATACGCGTATTAACTTGTCTGAGCGTCTGGAAATGACTGCCATGGCAAACTATTCGCGTACCTTCACAAAGGGTAACCTCTTTGAAGGATATAACAGTGTTGCTTCTAACTTCAACCAGTGGTGGCAGCGTCAGCTGGACATGAGTCTGCTGGAGAAGTATTACAGAATGCCTGACGGACGTTACACGTCGTGGAATATCAATTCTGCCCGTAACTCGACGCCATTATACTGGAATAACCCGTACACTGAAATGTATGGTAATTTCTCAGAGGAAAACGAAGAGACTGTTAGTGCGAAGTTTGGTTTAGCTTATGAGATCATTGAAGGTCTTACAGTGGCTGCCAACCTGAATCGCTACTACAAAACAGGATGGAGAACCAATCGTACCGCTTCAGGAACCCTGGAGCAGGATGCATTCGGTACTTCAAGCTACGAGCGTACTGAAGATAACTATGAATTCATTGCACAATATAACCGCACCTGGGAAAACTTCTCACTAGAAGCACTTGCCGGTGGTAACATTCGTCGTAATGAAACTAAAAGCTGGTCACAATCTACTTCTGGTGGTTTGTCTGTGCCTGATTTGTACAACATCAGCGCATCAGTTGACAGACCTAATACGTCTAACTACTTCTCAGAACGTCATGTAAACAGTGTATTCGCTGAAGCTAACATTGGATGGAACGGAATTATCTTCTTACGAGGATCAATCCGTCGTGACTGGGATTCAGCACTGCCTGTTTCCAGTAACGCATTTACTTATCCAGCGGTATCCACTTCATTCGTATTCTCGGAATTGCTGAACAGCCAGGATATTATATCCTTTGGTAAATTACGTTTGAGCTATGCTGAGGTGGGTGGAGAGCTTAACCCTTATGCACTGGATCCTGTTTATGGCCTTGGACTTCCTTACAATGGAAATCCTACCATGGGTGTACCTAACAGCTTGACAGATCCTAATCTGATAGCGGCAACAACAGCTGCTTATGAAGCCGGTGTGGAATTGTCATTCCTTCAGAACCGTATCCGTACAGATTTCTCGTATTACTACTATGACAACTCTGACGAGATCATAAATGCAGCACTTCCCGGTACTACAGGTATCACTAGCTACACTGTGAACTCCGGTACAACCTACACAAGAGGTTGGGACGTATCATTAGGTGGTACACCAGTTCGCTCTGGTGCATTTACCTGGGATGTGAACTTCAACTTTGCGCGTAGTCGTAACGTGATTGAGTCATTGTATCCTGGAATTGATGCAATTATCCTTGGTAACGCCTTCCGTGGTACATCTACCAGTGGTGGATGGGGTGGTATCACTGCCCGTGCCCAGGTGGATGAAGAATGGGGAACAATCATTGGACGTAAGTTCCAGCGTGATGAAGCTGGTAACCTTGTAGTGGATGATGATGGATTCCCTACCTGGGATGAAAACCAAAACCTCGGGTCTATTCTTCCTGATTATACAGGAGGTATCTTCAACCGGGTTACTTACAAGAACTTCGAGTTGAGCTTCACAATCGATTGGCAAATTGGTGGAAAATTCCATTCAGTTACCAATATGTTTAATGCCTATTCAGGTGTTGGAGCTGAAACTGTTGGAACCAACGATCGCGGAAACGACATGCGTCTCCCTCCTTCAGAAGGTGGTGGATTGTCATTCGGCGGAGTTTACGGAGATGGAACACCTAACGACACATATCTGACTGCTCAGGGTTACTGGAAAAGCCTTTTTGCCCTGCATGAGCGTTGGATCTATGACGCTTCTTACATTAAGCTGCGTGAAGTACGTTTAGGTTATACATTACCTGAATCTATCATGAGCCGGGTTAACTTCCTGAACCGTGCCAGCTTTGCGATCGTATCGAACAACACGTGGTTGATCCACAGTGAAGTACCTGGTATCGATCCTTCGCAGGTTTCCGGTGATACAAGGAATGCCCGAAATAACGGATCATGGGTAGACAGTGGACAGTTACCTGCTACACGTTCTATCGGTTTCGATATTCGTCTTGGATTTTAATTGAAAAACAAGAAACAATATGAAAAATACTATAAAT
>CAYGOW010000184.1:0-7321 GCA_964351425.1 uncultured Roseivirgaceae bacterium | reverse complement strand
TCCGTGAATTCAGATTATGTACAAACGAAAAGCTCACCGGGTTTTGAACCCAAACCAACCCACGTTTCAAAAAGTGACCTGTTATTTCGCAGGCCTAAAAATGATCCACCGCATTTTTCCGGTAAACATCCGGGCTTATCTTACAGCAAATGAAATATCGTAGTCACAATAAATCATACCAGATATGAACGAAGAGAATAAAAAGTTGCTATTCCCGACTGACTTTTCTCCTCTATCCATTCGGGCATTGCAGGAGGCACTTCATTTAAATACATACCTGAATTACGAAATTATCGTATTTCACGCCTACAGCCGTCCTATGACGGATAAAACAGGTAAAGGTCCGCTTATTTCCAAAAAGAGAAGGATCTCTGAGAAATTCGAAAATCTGTTGGAAGAGGTTCCCGATTTACGCGAACATAAGTATGTGTTCAAAATGGAACTGGGATATTCCACAGATATGATACTTTCCGAGGTGGATGATGGTCAGATAAAGTTGATAATCATGGGTACAAAAGGTGCCGTGGGCGTAGGTGAGTTGTTTGGAACGAAAACCCATGAGATCATCGAAAAACTCGACATCCCAATCATCGTCGTACCGAAACATGGTTTGCTTTCGGATATAAAAAGAATTGGCCTGGCGTGTGATTTCAGCAAGCACGCGGATTTTGCCAAAGTGGATTTCCTAATTGACTTGACAGAAAAACTTCAAGGCGAAGTGGACATTATCACGCTCAACCAGGATGAAAAGTCAATGACCAAAACCGAGAAATCCAACCGTGAACTTGTGCTGGCCAGGATGGCCCGAATTAAAGCCCGGGTTACCCAAACTACTCATGAGAGTGTGGAGCACGGACTAATTGAGTATTGTAAAAACCACCATATCGGCCTTCTGGGGATTTTACCGAAGAACTACAACTTCATCGAGAAAATATTTCATGAAAGCCTCACCCGTCGGATGGCCTTTCAAAGTCCAATTCCTTTACTGATCTTAAAATAAACAGTCATGACGCAAATGAATAATTTGGATGCACTTGCCGATCAGATTTACCAGGAAGGAATTGAAAAAGCGACCCGGGAATCTGAAAAGATGTTAGCGGCTGCCAGACAAAAAGCACAAGTAATCGTAGAAGAGGCAAAGACAGAAGCAACTAACAGGCTGAATGAAGCAAAAGCAAAGGTGACACAGCTTGAAAGCCGGGCAATGAATGAAATTCAGGTAAAGTCAAAGCAGGCTTTGAGTGATCTGCGTACGGACATAGAAACCGTCCTTCTTGCCAATTCCCTGAATTCTCCCACCACTAAACTCTTCGCGGAAAAGGAATTTCTGAAAGAACTTATTCTCACCTTATCCTCGCAATGGCGTGATGACGACGAACATGTGGTAACAGTACCGGCTGACCTGCTGGAAGAAATTCAAAAGTATCTGTCAGGGATGAGCAAAAAAAAGTTAGACGGGCTGGTGCTTAATCCATCGCCGCGAATATCCGGAGGGTTTACGGTCGATCAGACGGAAAAAGGGTACTACTTGTCTTTTACGGATGAAGATTTCATTGAGTTTCTCACGCCTTACTTCTCCGAACAATTACAGCAGATTTTATTCGATTGATTCATGAACGCCTATTACTACCTGATATCATCCCTTCCGAGGCTTCAGCCTGATCTGTCTGAAATAAAGGGTGTTGATGTGATGGACTTGCTTGACCTGATTGAACGTAATCTGACCGACGAAGATCTGGCCATATACCAATGCCTGATTTATCCGAACGATAACCGAAATTTATTGCACCAGATATTTCATGAATATCATCAACTTGAGCCACCAGATTACAAGTGGCCTGCAGTAATTCCGGAAGAGATGATGAGAAATTACCGCAGAAATTACTCATTTCTTCCGGATTATATGCAACAGTTTTTACTGGACAACTCAGGTGTTTTCGGTTCATTCACCCTCACGGACATTGAACTGAAATTGCGTGGTTACTTCTATGACTTTATCAATCGTCAGCAATCTGATTTTCTGACTCTATTTTATGAATGGCAATACCGGCTGGAGCAGACTGTGGCTGAATTCAACCAGGGACAAGTTGATTTTTTATCGGGTGGTGAAAGCCAGGACTTGGATAACCTGAACCCTATGACGGTGCAGACAGTCGCACTGGACCGTAAAGAACTTCTAAGCGAATTAGATCCTCTTGTAGAGCGTGGAAAATACGCATCAATAGAAAAGCTAATTGACACGTACTATTGGGAGTTTGGAGAATACTGGACCGATACATTCTCCTCCAATGCGGTATTCTCTTACACGATAAGATTATTACGTATGGTTAGGTGGCAGCAAGCCACTACCGACATTGACTTGAACCGGAAAGACTTCTTGACGGTAGTCGAAAAGGTCAAGGACGGACTCAATGAATTAAACTTCTTGAAATCATGACGAAGGGAAAAGTTATAAGTGTTATTTCCAATTTGCTGATGATCGAAGCAGACGGACCTGTTACCCAAAATGAAATATGCCTGATCCATGCAGGGCGTGTCAGGCTCAAGGCAGAGGTGATCAGGATAAAAGACGGTAAAGCATCGGCACAATTGTTTGAATCAAGCACATCCGTCCGTATCGGAGCAAACGTGGAATTTACTGGAAGAATGCTGGAAGTAAGCCTGGGTCCGGGAATCTTGTCAAAAAAATATGACGGGTTGCAAAATGACCTGGAAAAAATGCGGGGTACTTTTATCGAATTGGGAGAAGATACAAATCCCTTGGATGAAGACCGGTTATTTGATTTTCAGCCCATCAGTGAAATTGGAAAAGAAGTTGTCGCTGGGGACTGGCTTGGAAGTGTACCTGAATTTTCCGTGAAGCATATCATTATGGTGCCTTTTGCCCTAACGGGGAAATATTGGGTTGATTGGATAGCCCAGGCCGGTGTCTATTCTGTAAATGATGTGGTCGCCCGGTTAAAAGATGAAAAAGGAGAAATTCATGAAGTAACCATGGTTCAGAAATGGCCGGCAAAGTTTGCACTGCAAGGATATAGAAGCAAAAGAAGGCCGGGAGAATTGTTTCAAACGGGTTTGCGGGTTATTGATACGCTAAACCCGATGATGGAAGGCGGCACAGGATATATTCCTGGTCCGTTCGGTACCGGAAAAACCGTGCTGCAGCAGGCTATTGCCAAAAATAGCATCGCCCAGGTGTTGATCGTTGTTGCCTGCGGTGAACGGGCCAATGAAGTGGTTGATATATTTTCTGAATTCCCGAAGTTGGTAGATCCGGCGACAGGCAGAAAACTGGATGAAAAAACGGCTATTATCTGCAATACATCCAATATGCCGGTTGCCGCACGCGAAGCCTCGGTATACGTGGGGATGACCCTGGCAGAATATTACCGGAATATGGGGCTGAAGGTATTGTTGCTTGCCGATTCTACTTCCAGATGGGCTCAGGCATTACGTGAAATGTCAAACCGCATGGAGGAGCTGCCTGGACAGGATGCATTTCCGGTAGAATTGCCTGCCACTATTGCCAATTTCTATGGAAGGGCTGGTATCGTCGAATTGAATAACGGTCAGTCGGGATCTGTCACATTTATAGGTACCATATCCCCGGCCGGCGGTAATTTTAAAGAACCAGTAACCGAATCAACGGGTAAAGTGGCAAGGTGCTTCTATGCGTTATCCCAAAAACGCGCCGACTCGAAAAGGTATCCGGCGATCGATCCGCTGGCTTCTTATTCCAAATACCTTGATTATGAGGAGTTTGATGAATTTGCCAATACGCACATTAAGAAAGGGTGGGTGGATGATGTACGCCACGTAAAAGATATCATGCGCGTTGGAATTGACGCAAGGGACCAGATTAGTATTCTTGGCGATGATGCGGTACCAATCGATTATCACGTGAATTTCTGGAAAAGTGAATTGATTGACTTCGGAATCATACAACAGGATTCATTCGACCCGGTCGATATGCAGACGGGTATAGACCGACAACGCTATATGCTGGATCTGCTTCTCCATATCTGCCATCAGTCTTTTGAATTTGAGGAGTTTGAAGAAGTTAGCGTCTTCTTCAAAAGCCTCATAAATCGTGTGAAGCAAATGAACTACTCAGCATTTAACTCCGAACCATTTAAAAAGTACGAACAGGAAGTCAAAGGTTTATTGAATAAAACGCCGCAAAATGAAGAGCAAAGCATTTCATAGAGTTTACTCGCACATAGAGGCAATTACCAAAGCCACGTGCCAGGTACGAGCCACAGGTGTACGTTATGGCGAATTAGCCTGGATCGACGATCGGCCAGCACAGGTTATCAGTATTCTGGGTGACCTGGTGACTTTACAAGTATTCGGAGGAACGGAAAACCTGGCATCTGAATCCAGAATTTTGTTTTCGGGGAATGCGCCGACCCTGGCGGTAGATGATCTGTTGGCAGGCAGGGTCCTGAATGCCATGGGTAAACCAATCGACGGTGGATCTCCGTTACGGGGCATTGAAAGGCCGATTGACGGACCTGCCATTAATCCGGTACAACGTGCCCAGCCTTCTACTTTACTCGCGACAGGGATTGCCGGCATTGACCTGAACAATACCCTCGTAACCGGACAGAAAATTCCCTTTTTCGCTGATCCCAATCAACCCTATAACCAAATTATTGCCGAGGTGGCACTCCGCGCGCAAGCGGATAAAATAGTTCTGGGAGGCATGGGGCTTTCTTATGACGACTTTCTTTATTTCAAGAAAACTTTTGCCCGGGCCGGAGCTCAGGATAAAATCATCAGCTTTATCAATACCTCAGAAGACCCACCTCTTCAAAGACTTTTGATACCCGGCATGGCTTGCACGGCTGCCGAGTACTTTGCCAACGACCGGCAGGAAAAAGTATTGGTACTACTTACCGATATGACATTATATGCCGATGCCCTGGCCATTGTCTCAAATAAAATGGATCAGATACCTTCCAAAGACAGTATGCCCGGTTCTCTGTACAGTGACCTCGCCAGTATCTATGAAAAAGCCGCCCAGTTCCGCCATGGGGGTTCAATTACCATCCTAGCCGTTACTACACTTAATGATGGCGACATAACTCACGCTATTCCTGATAATACAGGCTATATCACCGAAGGACAACTTTACCTGAAACATGACGCGGAAATTGGTAAGGTGATCATAGATCCTTTTCGTAGTCTATCCAGACTTAAACAGAATGTCATTGGTAAAAAGACCAGAGAAGACCATCCCCAGGTCATGAATGCGCTGGTGAGATTATATGCAGATGCGATGAACGCCCGCTCCAAAAAGGAAAATGGGTTTGACCTGAATGAATACGACGAACGATGCCTGAGTTTTGCCAGGGAGTATGCCCTCGAACTTCTGGCCGTGGATATCAACATTTCTATTGATGAAATGCTTGACACCGGATGGAAACTGCTGAGCAAACACTTCAAAAAAATCGAATCAAATATCAAAGAATCACTTATTGATAAATACTGGAAAGATGACGTGGCACTTGTAGAATGATAAAAAATGGCGCTGAAATTTGACTATAACAAAACAACGATTCAGGAACTCGGTCGTCAACTGAGTATTCGGGAAAAAGCACTTCCAATTCTCCAGAATAAAGAAACTGCCCTTCGTAAAGAAGTAGTAAGGAGACAGGAAAGGCTGGTTCACATTCAGCATCAATTGACCAATTTAAGGAACAATATTCTAGGCCAGGAAAACCTTTGGTCTGAATTCCCTGAGGTTGTCAGCCTGGGGGAAACACACATAATGATAGAAAAAATTATAGGGGAAGGTTCCAAGATTGCGTTCTGTTGAAGTACAGGTGAAGGAAATAGCGTGGTGGCATTATCCTTCCTGGCTTCCTACCGGATTCCGGTTGGTTAAAGAATATCTGACACTGGAGTTAACCGCCCAAATCCTGGAGAAACAAATAAGTCAGTTGATATCAGCCCGCAAGAAAACAACCCAAAAAGTAAACTTGTACGAAAAGGTTCAGATTCCTGAAATGAAAGAAGCCATTCGGAAAATCAAACGGTTTCTGGAAGACAAGGAAAACATTGCTAAGGCTGCGCAGAAAATCATGAAGAGCAGAAAGGAAAGGAGGGAAGAAGTCCAATGAAGGTGCATTTCAAAAAAGTTACCCTTCTCGTTCACGAACGAACTTGCCGGAAATTACTGGCAGATCTTCAGGACTTTGGTGTGTTACACCTTACTTCGGGTGAAACGAAGGAGACCGGTGAACTGGAAGAAGCTATTCACCAGCGCAATGTTATTTCTGGTATTATTCATTTACTGGAGAATCTCAAGGAAGAATCATCGGAAACGTTAAAGAGTCAACCGGATATTCAGACTGCCACAGAAAATATTCTTGATGCTGAAAAAGAGATGGAGCACTTGCAGCAACGGATTGAAAATAATGAGAAGCAATATGAAAAGTTTATTCAATGGGGTGTGTTTACTACAGAAAAATTCAAACCACTCAAGCAATTGGGTTACCATGTGTTTCTCTGTAGTGCCCCACGTCGTCAATACGATACACTTCAACTCGCAGGCTTGATCCACGAAGTGATCCGGGAGAATGATCGGGAGGTGTTCTTTGCCTTGATAACACGTAAAGCACAGCTGGATATTCCCATTGACTATGCAGAGTTGCCCAATCTGTCGCCTGATAAATTGCATGCTAAAATAGGAAGACAGAAAAATGCACTAAGCAAATTAAGAAGCAAAATCAGTCAATACAGTAGCCTGTTGCCAGATTTTAAGCTAAGGCTAAATGAAATTCAGGATCATATCATACTTCTTGAGGCTCAACAGACTTTGAAACCTTTGAAATCAGATACGATTCTTAATATGACAGGATGGTATCCAATCAATAAGGAAGAATCTCTGATCGAATTTCTTAAGGGGCAACAAGTGGCTTATTTACTGCAATATCCTGAAAAAGAAGATGCTGTTCCCGTATTACTGAGAAACTCTGGTTATACCCGATTATACGAACCAATCACCCGGATATTCGAATTACCTAATTACTACGAAACGGATCTTACTCCATTCATAGCCGTTTTTTACCCGATTTTGTTTGCGTATTGCCTTGGTGACGCAGGATACGGCTTTGTGCTGGCAGCTCTGATGCTAGCAGGATACTTTACCTACCTCAAATCGGCACCACGCGTTGCCATTTTAGGCTTCATCCTGGGAATTACAACGATGGTTATGGGATTGGTAAAATCAGGCAGTTTGTTTGGGATAACGCTAATTGCCGACCACGAAGCCCCATGGGTGCGTTACCTTTCTCAGTTTGTGATAATCCCTGAT
>CAYGOW010000183.1:0-7359 GCA_964351425.1 uncultured Roseivirgaceae bacterium | reverse complement strand
CCACATGTCCGCGGCTAAGGTTTAGAAAAACGACACCATCTTTCATCTTGTTAAATTCAGCCTCCCCAATGATATTTTCATTTTCAGGACGTCCGTCTACATGGAGGGTGAGAATATCACTGATTGATAACAACTCTTCCATGGAGTCACATTTAACGGCATTTCCCAGGGCAAGTTTTTCCTCAATATCATAGTAATATACCTTAAGGCCCATGGATTCGGCTAATACTGACAACTGTGCACCAATATTCCCGTACCCGATAATCCCCAGTTTCTTACCGCGTATTTCATAACTGCCCCGGGCTGATTTTTCCCAGCGTCCCTGGTGCATGGCGGCAGAACGTTCATTGATCTTACGCATGAGGGAGATGATCTCCGAAATGGCCAATTCCACCACAGAACGTGTATTGCTAAACGGGGCATTAAAAACAGCTACTCCTTTTTCCAAACAGGCATCGAGGTCAATTTGGTTTGTCCCGATACAAAAAGCACCCACAGCGATCAGGCGGTTTGCATTTTCTAAAACACGTCGGGTTACCTGGGTTTTAGACCGGATGCCTAAAACGGACACGTCCTTGATTTTCTCGCAGAGTTCGTCTTCATCCATGCCGGCAGGATAGATAGATACATTATAGCCCTCTTCCTTCATCAGGTCTACGGCGTGGGAATGTATATTTTCCATCAACAAGACATTGATCCTGTTTTTAGGGTATGATATGGCGGTATTTAGGTTATTCATATATAAAAACTCATCGAGACTGGGAGCGACATGATCGGCTTTTTCTGTCACCGAAGATCGTTCAACATTCTCCGTGAAGGCGTAAAATTTATTGGCGAGTCCGGCTGCTTTGATCTCATAATCTGTATATCCATCCCCGATAACGTATACATCGCCTTTAAGACCCAGGCGGCGTAACTGCTCTACCTTTCCATTGTTTGATGCCAGCAGACTTTCCTGATCATACCCGGTGATTCGTCCGGACTTATCAAAGGTAAAGGCGTTTGCATACACATTTTCAGGTTTCACATGGTATTCCTGAACAATGGGAACAATAAAATCCTTGAACCCATTGGAAATAATAAAGATTCGCTCGGCATGTTTTTCAAAAAATTCCTTATTCCGCTTAAAGGAAGATGAAACACGTTGCTTAAGCGCTTCTACCAATTGAGGCAAATGTTTGCGGTCCGCTTCAAGTAACTCCAGCCTGCGCTCTATCGATTCCTTTAATGTCAGGCTGCCATTCATTCCCTCGTCGGTAATGCGTTCGATTTCCCTGATCTTACTTTCTTTTTGTCCATCATCCTCCAAGGTAATATCGGCCAATATGTCAAGGGCCTCTACCTGGGTAAATGTGCTGTCAAAGTCAATGATGAAAAATTTTTCTGCCACGGCAATTAGAATTTTTAAACGAAAACAGGATGTTTTTAGCCTGTCATAGCGAAGCTACATAAAATAATGTAAGACCGGAAGTGTCATTTTGTTTCAATCGTTTGCATTCGGGGCCATCCCATTTTTTATTTTTAAAGGAAAGGTAAATGTCGGTTTTATGCCGTTCCTGTAAAAGTTGGCGGAATTGTTCAGATTAATCGGTAAACCTGTAATCTTTGTGTGCGTAAAAAGAGAAAGACCCCCTTAAAAGCATGAATCGATTAATCGCCATAATTCTTTTCTCGTTAGTTACTGTAACCGGGTTTAGCCAGTACGAGCCACAGCCGGATGCTTCGCATATTCTGGTGCAGCTGAAAAAACTTAATTTTCTGGGTTCGGTACTGTATGTGGCAGCACATCCAGACGACGAAAACACGCGGCTCATTGCCTATCTTGAAAACAGCCAGTATGCACGAGTAGCCTATTTATCGCTGACACGAGGCGACGGGGGACAAAACCTGATCGGTCCGGAAATCCGGGAAGGCCTTGGTTTGATTCGTACCCAGGAGTTGCTGGCTGCCCGGCGGATTGACGGTGGCGACCAGTTCTTTTCCAGGGCAAATGATTTTGGCTATTCGAAGAATGCGGAAGAGACGCTTAAAATATGGGACAGGGAGCAGGTATTGTCAGATGTAGTGAAGGCCTATCGTAAATTCAGGCCGGATGTTATTATCACCCGTTTTCCTCCGGACGAACGAGCCGGTCACGGCCACCATACCTCATCGGCAATCATGGCAGAAGCGGCTTTCGATTTATCAGGAAGCGAATCGGCATATCCTGACCAATTGACTCAGTACACTCTCTGGCAGCCTAAACGGCTTTTTACCAATACAGGGAGATGGTGGAACCCAAACATGACCGGAGAAGAACCCGGAGTAGTTACTGTGGATGCAGGAGCTTATAATGCGCTTCTTGGAGAATCAATGACAGAAATAGCCGCCAGAAGTCGAAGTCAACACAAAAGCCAGGGATTCGGTGCCACCGGTTCACGAGGTGAAGCTCTTGAATTCCTTGAATTTGTCAAAGGCGATCAGGCGGATCAATCCATCTTTGAAGGCATTGATACGTCTTGGAGCCGGGTTAAGGGAGGTAAGGAAATAGGCAAGATGGTCGATGGAATTATTGAGTCGTATGATCCGGTGCATCCGGATGCCGTTGTACCTGAATTGCTTCGTGTACGCGCGCTGATTGCTAATCTCCAGGATGAATTCTGGCGAGCAACTAAGTTGAAAGAAGTCGACCGGATAATTGCCTCGGCAACTGGTCTTTACCTGGAGGCCCGTGCGTCTGAATGGCGCTTGTATCCGGGTAAAACGGTTGAAATTTCCCTGGAAGCGGTCAACCGTAGCAATGCGGACATTCAGTTAACCTCATTGCTTTTGAATGGGCAGCAGTTAAATCCAGACATGAAGCTGGTGAATAATAACAAGTGGGAAGGGGAGCTGGAGGTAACACTACCCGATGACATGGAATACTCACAACCCTATTGGCTCAGGGAACCGGGCTCCCTTGGGATGTACACGGTGAAGGATCCTGAGATGATAGGAAAACCACAAAATGATCCAGCCATGGAGGTTAGGGTCAATCTTATGGTAGAGAATACGCCAGTCACGTATACAATTCCGGTGCATTATAAATGGAATGATCCTGTAAAAGGTGAGCAAAGCCGGCCCCTGGTTGTGGCTCCGCCAGCAGTGGTCAACATACCCACGCCTGTGTTTCTTTTTTCATCGGGAAAGACAAAGACAGTAGACGTTGCGGTCACCTCATACCTGACGGATAAGCCGGTTACAGTTTCTTTGTCCGCGGCGGAAGGCTGGAAAATCCAACCTGAATCGCTGGAGATATCGGATCTCAAACCGGGGGAAGAACAGACGGTCCAGTTTGAGATTACTCCGCCGGCTGAACAGCAAACAGCTGAATTGCAGGCATCGGTAGAAATTGATGGCAAGAAATATGTCAATAGCCAGATTGCTATTGAGTACGATCACTTCCCTGCCCAGATGCTGTTGCCACGAGCAACCTCTAAATTGGTCAATATACCGATCCGGAAATATGGAAACAGTATTGGATACATTCAAGGAGCAGGAGATGCTATTCCTGAAACACTACGTGAATTAGGCTACGAGGTCAGGGAATTGACTGATTTGGAAGTAACACCTGAAAACCTGGAGGTACTGGATGCGGTCATCCTCGGCGTCCGTGCCTTAAATACCAATGAAGGGATTGCTTCCTACATGGACGAATTATTAGACTATACTTACAAAGGAGGTACATTAATCGTTCAGTACAATACAAATTTCAGGCTCAAAACAGAAGAATTTGCTCCGTACCCATTAAGCCTTTCCAGATTACGTGTGGCGGATGAAACTGCTCCGGTAAAAGTTCTTGCCCCAAGCCATCCGGTAATGAAAGAACCCAATATTATATTGCCGGAAGACTTTGACAATTGGGTACAGGAACGCGGATTGTATTTCCCTGAGTCGTGGGACAAGGCATACACGCCCATTCTTTCAAGTCATGACCCGGGAGAGGAAGCATTGGAAGGTGGTTTATTAGTTGCTGAATACGGTCAGGGTCACTACGTGTATACCGGATATTCGTGGTTTCGTGAGTTACCGGCAGGGGTTATTGGAGCGATAAAATTATTTACTAACCTGGTTTCACTTGGAAGTGGTGAGTCCACAAGCGATCGCAATGACAAGTAACCCGGGACATAAAAAGGTTCATTCCGACGAAAGAAAGCCTCCGGTTTTCAAGCGCTGGAGGGGTTGGTATATCCTTGTTCTTTCCGCGCTGGTCTTCTATATTATCGTGTTATATGCTTTTTCCAATCTGTACTAAATGAATTATCTAGACTGGCTAGTTCTTGGAAGTACCATCTTATTCATTGTTTCCTATGGCGTCTACAAAAGCAGGGGCAGCAAAGACATAGAAGATTTTCTGCTTGGAAATAAGTCCATTCGCTGGTGGACCATCGGCCTCTCCATCATGGCGACACAAGCCAGTGCGATTACCTTTTTATCCACCCCCGGACAAGCGTACGAAGATGGTATGCGATTTATACAGATTTATTTTGGGCAACCCATAGCACTGGTCATCCTTGCCATTACATTTGTTCCGATTTTCTATAAGTTAAAGGTATACACGGCGTATGAGTTTTTGGAATCCAGGTTCGATCTGAAGACCCGTTCTCTCGCCTCATTTCTTTTCCTGATCCAACGCGGCCTGTCAGCTGGAATTACAATTTACGCACCTTCCATCATCCTCTCTACGATTCTGGACATGAATCTTGTCCTGACAAATATTATCATTGGTTCATTGGTGATCATTTATACCGTATCAGGAGGGACAACCGCTGTGAGTGTCACCCAAAAACAACAGATGGCGGTCATGATGGGTGGAATGATCCTGGTAGGCATCTTTGTGATTCAATTGCTCCCGGAGAATGTAGGCTTCTCGGATGCAGTAAATGTAGCCGGACATATGGGCCGGCTCGAAGCGGTGGATATTTCCTTTAACCTGTCGGACCGATACAATATTTGGTCGGGGCTGATTGGTGGTTTATTTATTGGCTTATCCTATTTCGGTACCGATCAGTCACAGGTTCAACGCTATATTTCCGGTAATTCAATTCGGGAAAGCAGGTTAGGATTGATGTTTAATGGCCTGCTTAAAATTCCGATGCAATTCATCATCCTGTTTATCGGAGCCATGGTATTCGTATTCTATCAGTTCAGCGCGCCTCCGATGATATTCAACAAGGCAGCCGTTGCAGATGTATATGCCTCAGAATATGCTTCAGAGATGACATTACTGGATGAAGAGTATACCCGTGTCATAGACAAGAAAAAAGAAGCGATGGATGGTCTTGTCATGGCTGCAAGAGGTGAAGATGAAGCTAGTATCGAATCCGTCAAGGAAACTATTGCCCTGTATGAATCCGAGGAAAAGGCCATTCGTGATGAAGCGAAAGGATTGATCAATAAAGTTAATCCGGATGCGGAGACTAACGACACGGATTATGTATTTATCACTTTTGTTACCAATCACCTTCCTCATGGAATGATCGGATTGTTAATAGCTGTTATCTTTTCCGCAGCTATGTCCTCAAGTGCTTCCGAATTAAATGCCCTTGCGTCAACCACCACGGTGGATTTATACAAGCGATCGATAAAGAAGAAGGCCAGTAAAAAGCATTACCTCCTTTCGTCCAGGGTATTTACCTTATTATGGGGGTTATTGGCCATTACCTTTGCCACGTATGCTTCTCTGTTAGAGAATCTCATTGAATTGATCAACATTGTCGGGTCCTTATTTTATGGAAGTATTCTGGGAATATTCCTTGCCGCCTTCTACATCAAGCCCATCAAGGCAAATGCCATTTTTGCCGGTGCGATCCTTTCCCAGACATTGGTGTTGTTGATGTTTTATTCAACCTCCATTGGGTACCTTTGGTTTAACCCAATCGGAGTTGCCGCTACCATAGGTTTTGGATTTATTATACAGGGAATTATCAATCAGACGAAATAAAAAAAGCCCTGTACACATGAGTGAAAGGGCTTTTCGATAAATGTGAAGGCGGTTATTTTTTAATATCGGCAATCAAATCCTGATTTAATTTAACATAGCCAAAATCGCTTGGTGCATCCTGAGCCAGTTTCATAGAAGCTTCGGCTGTTTTAATAGCCTCATCTTTTTTGCCCATTTTGGCTAAAATTTTCGCTTTTACGTGAACATTCCAAAATGCATTTGGATTGGCGGCAATACCCATATTGATCCATTCAAGAGCCTGATCCAGGTCTTTATCGGCTGTGTAGTAATAGTTGGCAGCCTGAATGTATACATTGGGATTTACCTGCGTCTTGGCCTGAATATCTTTCATCACAATCGCATCAAAATCTACCGTGACTGGTACCTTAATGCTGGTGTTTTCCCAGGCCAGCTGAATATTTGCGGTGGTATTGTCTTCGCTGATGTCAGAAATTAAATACGTCAGTGTTTCAACCGTATTATTCAGGGAGGTTGGGGTTACTGAAGTACGTAAAACTTCTTTTGACTGATCATAGGCAGCAACATTACCGCCGATACTCAGGTCACTGTAGAGCATAAAATCCCAGCTATCTTTACCTGGAATGGTGAAGATCAGGTATTCTCCCGCCGGAACTGTTTTGCCATCAATTGATACATCCGTACTTAATGATAAAACGCTTCCTGAATTTGCTCCGGAGCGCCAAAGTTGTCCGTACGGCTGAAGGTAACTGCTGCCTTCTCCGAATATTTTTCTGCCTTTTACTTTAGGACGGAAATAATCGATTTTAACATCCGTAAGACCTACCGTAGTGGATACCGAACCGGCAGGACTGGCCTGTGGCATTTGAATCTGCGCACGGAGATCAGTCAGGCCAAGCAGGCTGATACATGCCAGGGCATAAATGAATATGGTTTTTTTCATGATTGGATTTTAATGATTTAAGTTTATGGAGCGGAAAATTACACAAAATGGTTGATAGTGAAAAGCTCGGAGAATCCTTCTATCTAAAGGACGATGTAACTGCACTGGCGAGGGATATCCTTGGAAAGATTCTCTGGACTAACATAGATGGCCGGATTACCGCCGGGATCATTGTTGAGACAGAGGCATATTCATTTTTGGAAGGCGCATGTAACGCACATATGAACAGGCGGACAAAACGAACGGAAACGCTTTTTGCCAAGGGAGGCACTGCCTATGTTTATTTATGTTATGGAATCCATCATTTATTTAACATTGTAACCAACCGGGAAGGGATTGCCGAAGCGGTTCTTGTACGGGCTGTTGAGCCTTACAAAGGTATAGAAGTGATGCGGGAGCGCCGCGGATACAAGCTGCCGGAGAAACAACTAACCTCGGGTCCGGGCAAATTGTCGCAGGCGCTTGGGATCAGCAC
>CAYGOW010000182.1:0-7414 GCA_964351425.1 uncultured Roseivirgaceae bacterium | reverse complement strand
ATGTCAAAATGACCTGCCACCTGGTTGACCGGTAACGCTTCCTGTGATAATAACCCCAGGATTTCGCGTCGTGTGGGGTCGGCAATGGCTTGAAATGGATCTCTTCGTTCATTCATAATGTAACCTTTTGGTTACTAATTTACGAAAAAGAAACTGAATGGTTACATAATTCTGTTAAAAATTTCTTCTATTCATTAAAATATCGACAGGCCTGTTTTTGTAGTAAGCAGTTCAAGTGCACGGATCCCCATCACCGAGTTGCCTTTTTCATTGAGCCGGGGACTCCATACGGCAACACTGTATTCCTGTGGGAACAGGGCGGCAATGCCACCCCCTACACCACTTTTACCCGGAATGCCTACCTTGAAGGTATAGTCTCCTGACTCATCATAAAATCCGCATGTCTGCATGAGTGCATTCATCCGCTTGATCTGGCTGGCCGTCAGGAATTGTTCGTCCTGCCCTGGCAACTTGCCGTGGTTGGCAAAGATCTGGAAGGCGTGCGCCAATTGCCGGCAGGTCATCTCAATGGAACACTGGAAGTAGTAAAAGTCGAGCAAGTCGTTGATGTCATTTTTAATTCGTCCGAATGATTTTATGAAATTGGCCAATGATGCATTTCGATAGCCGAATGCTTTTTCAGAAGCGATGACCACCGGGTTAGGGTGAATATCATTCTCCCCTGAAATTACCCGAATGAAATTGAGCAGATCTCGTTTGGGGTTTTCAAGGCTGGAATAAAGCAGGTCGGAGACCACAAAGGCCCCGGCATTGATCATTGGGTTGCGGGGCTTTCCATCTTCATATTCCAATTGCATGATGGAGTTGAACGGGTCTCCGGAGGGCTCAACACCAACGTGCTCCCACAACGCTTCTCCCATGATATCATAGGCCATGGTTGTAGCAAATACTTTGGAGATGGACTGGATGGAAAATTTTTTCTGACTATCCCCAATCTCGTAATCATCTCCTCCCAGGCATTTGAGATACATCCCAAACTGGTTGGGATCGATCTTCGCCAATTCCGGGATGTAGGAGGCTACTGCACCATTCTCCTTTAGCGGAATAATTTCCTGCTGTATTTCCTTGATTATTTTTGTGTAATCCATGGGCATTCCTTCATGATACAATCTTCAGCAAAGGTAGCTGAAATGGATTGGGTAGTGAAAGAATGCCTGAAAAGGATTGATTATTGTTATTCCCTATTTAATCAGAATTCGCTGGGTGATGGTATCAAATCCTACCTGCAGTGATATTATGTACATACCGGGTCGCAGATTGGTTCTGGGAACCAGCTTGATTTCATTCACCCCGGAAACTATTTCCCAATGATCCTGCGAAATCACACGCCCGAATAAGTCAATGATTCGTACCGATGCGTTCTGATCGGGGCGATTCGTTTGAAAACGAAGATTGATATTCTCCTGTTGTGTAGGATTCGGATACAATACCAATGATTCTTTGATTCCATCGAATTCATTTTCAAGTCGGACTATCTCTGGTGCATATGTTGTCGTTCCGTCGAAATCAACCTGCTTAAGGCGGTAGTAATTTACCCCGGCTGACGGAGAAGTGTCCAGGAAGCTGTAAAACTCTGGGGACGAAGTAGTCCCGTTTCCTTCCACTTCCGCAATGGTTTCAAAGGATTCTCCATTTGTGGAATGCTGTAGTTCGAAATAGGCATTATTCACCTCTGATACCGTTTTCCATTCCAGCAAATTGCTGGTGCCCGTTACCCTGCCCCGGAAGTATTCGAGGGTGATGGGTAGTGGATTGGATAAATCGGAGGTGCCCAGTGTAAATACTTGTTCTGAAAAGGAAGCCGTTACAATGGATTCAAAATATCCCTGGTTTTGAGAATGACCCGCGCTGAAATTTTCTCCGCCCAGATTGTCCCATCCATTGAGTGCATCATTCCAATTTACAACGACTAATTTTTCACGGTCTGATTTGGTATTAGAAACATCACTATCGGCCCCCCAGCTTAGTCCTATTTTCGCATTAGTCCCGGTCGGAGTTGCCGATCCGTCTGAAATCACCCAGTGTTCAGAAACACTAATATTGACAACAGCCGGATCAAGCGATGTGAGGTTGTCAACCAATGCGTTTGTTTCAGGGGAAGTCGGAAAATATTCTGCTTCCCAGGTTCGGGTTCCCGTTGTCACATTTTGTACCGAAGCATATCGCCAGGCATTGCCTTTGCCAATAGGGAAGGTGAAGTCTTCACCCGTTGCTATCTCTTTATATAGTTTTCCAAGTATGTAGGAATTCGATGATCCAATGGCCGGGGTAGCAGTTGCCGCAGTGGTCATCAAAAACTGATTCGCATTGGGCACAATAAATCCATTCTCCAGATAAAGTACATCGGTAACCGTTACATCAGCCTGAAGGCGTAGTTGACCCGATTTATTAACCTCAACTTCATTCATAGCGTTACTGCCTGTAAAGCCACCGCTTATATTCTGTACTCCATTTCCCTGGAAAATAAGCCGGGATTGGTTGCTTCCACCATCGAACGTACCACTTGTTCGAGACAAGTTTCCTGAGATCTTCAATTCATAAGACTGACCACCGACAGAAAGATCTCCGCCTGCAATGAGTACGTCACCGCGGACATCCGTATCACCTGAACTAATTGCCCCATTGAATTGTCCGCCGTTCACTTCCAGGTTATCAGAAATAATCACCCGTCCGTTGGTGCCTGTTGGCGCGTTAAATATTCCATCATTGACGATAAAGTCGTCATTAACCGTAATTCTACGCTGTGACCTGCCTCGTACGACAGGCCCGTCGATCACCAAATCCTCACAGATCTGGATATTATTATTCGCGACCGACCGATTCCCGGAACCGGTAAAGAGTAATGACCGAACTGCGGTGATTCCATTCATGACCGTGTAGGATCCCGAGCCGCTATATTCCAGACCTCCGCCTGAACACGTTAAAAAGTCGCCATAAAAACCAGCGGGCAGGAAAGCATTGCTGCCGTTGCTCACAATTCGCAGAATTCCAGAGCCGGTAACAATTCCTAATCGGTGTTGTGAGGTCTCATCTATTTCAAGAGTACCCCCTGCTTCGATTTCGGTGCGATACAAGCTAACGCCATCCAGATTAAAGGTGACTGTGGTTCCGTTGGCAACACGGAGAATGGCACCGTTTGGCGGACCGCCTCCGGGAACAGCCAGGTCATAAATTGGCTGGTCCACATCACCATTGACCAGACTGGTGTAAGTGAGAACATTCGAAGGAATAGCTTCATCAATGCCGGCAAAATAGTCTCCTGATATTCCATCATTGGAGACACCAGTCAACTGGAAGGTGATTGAATTCGCGCCTTCATCGACTTCAGCGGTGGTAAATTTATTAATGGCATTGGTGGGATTACTGAAACTAAGAATCCTTGCTGCCAGGTAATCCAATTCATCATAGCCGGGTTCGTCCGTTTTAACATCGGATTGATTGTAATTCATAGTCATTTCAGCGGTTAACCCGGAAATGCCTGCTGTTTCAATAATCCAGTAATATTGAAGCACATTATTGATATCTCCTGTTGCAAAGAAATCGATTCCATCATTTACCGTCGGATGATATTCTGCTGAAGGACGAACCTTAATGCTGCCATTGGATGAACCGAAGGTATTACTCCCTGATCCGAAATTAAATGACACTGGTGTGTAAAGTAATTCTCCTATAGGGAAAATGAAATCCTGGTTATAGCCTGCTGTAAAGTTTTTGAGTACGCCATTATCGGTAAACGAACTATTCGTTTGAATCATATTGGACACGGAGAATGGTGAAACAGCAACAATTTCTGAAAACTGGCCAAGTGTCAATAAGGAACTTCCGATATTCAACACCCCGCTAGCCAATCGCAAGTCTGACTGGATACTGAAATTATAGCCATTGCCATCTGGAATAACCACCCCGGAACTATTATCGATCGTCAAGGTTCCGAAGATTCCTGTGCCTGCTTCAGAACGATATAATAGTTGTGCGCTGCTCCCTCCGAATGTAATTCCGTTTCCACTTCCGGAACTTTGATGGGTGGCGTCAATCAGTGCATCATCCAATAAAACGATGGTGTTGCCATTGTCGTCGAGTATCCCACCCAACAAGCTGAACAATCCCGCGACTGAGGCATCTTTGTTCATATCCAGCGTACCGCTATTTGTCTTCGTAAAATCGTAAAAGTCACCGGTACCCGATCCGGAGAAGATCTGGTCATCTGACGAATCAAAAATTGTTTCATTGTTTGAAGGTAAATAGGTGCCATTGTTTGTAAAATCACCTTCAAGTGTAAGTGTAAGGCCATTTCCGTTGAGGGTAGCATTGGCATCTACCTGTAAATCTCCGGTTAATGTCAGCGGATTAATGGAAAGGATTGCTGTAGGGTTGTTATTACCCTGGATAATCAGGCTACCTAAATCAATAGTGCTGTTGATCCTGAAGTCATTTTGTCCGCCGGGAGTATTGCTGTCAAAAATAGTGATCGTACCGGTCACATTCGACTGTTCGGGGTCGAGATAAAGAGCGGCCACGGACGGACTGGTTTGGTGTCGTGAAATCGTGAGTGTACCACCTGTGTAGGTAAATTCACTGCCTGCATTATAAATTTGAAGCATTCCCCTGCTGGATTCCGGTGCGGCATTGACGCCGATAGTGACATTTCCACCCGTTTGCCGATAGGTAAGAACTCCTGTTTCCGCTGAGACAATTGGACGCAATTGCGATCCGAGTAGTAATGCTCCATCAGAAATATCAATCAGGGCATTTCCACTTGAGGAATATTCGATAAAATTGTTTCCGTTACCGGTGCCGGTCATATCAAGTATCCCACCGTCCAGGATAATACATCCGTCCAGAATAATACCCGTATCGTCACCAAAAACACGTGCAGTACCCTGCGTAACCTGCAGCCCGGCTTCAGATGGTATGTTTACATCTCCGTCATCTGAGAGTATTAGATCCAGGCCACTATTATTGAATTTTAAGATACCACTTGTAAAGAAAACAGGTTTATCAGGTGTGTCGGTTGGTCCTGATAAGTCAAAATCACTTTGAAGGTCAACAACGTCATTTCGGTTATTGGTCTTGGCAACCCCTATTCGATAGAGTTGTGGCAGGTTACCACCTGTACGGGTGAATGAAACATCTCCGGAACCGTCAAAAATTAGCCGGGCGTTATTGTCCGTTCCGTTTCCATTAAAAAGATCAAACGTTCCGCGTTCAATAAGTAAATCGCCGCCGACTCTGACCGTGTGCTCCAGTGAGTTGGTATTGGTATTTCTTACTGTCATACGTGGATCGCCGGTATTGTCCAGCAATTCAAGATTTCCATCAATATCTACTGTTACAGCCTGATCATCGTAGATTTCGAAGAGGCCACGGGCTCCACCGCCCCTGCCTATCTGTAGTCTGCCTTTAATGTGAATATCGCGCGCTGCGCTGAAGGTTCCTCCCCAGTCAATCCACATATCTTTGTTAATAGTGATCGCTGTGGTATTTTGGGTGATTCGCTGATTAAAAGCGCCGTTTCCACCTTCGATTCGAAGGTTAGGATACGTCGTAATGGTTGTTGGCAATGGAACAGGAGAGGTATTGTCGGCATCTGCGCGGAAAACAAAGAAACTATTCTCTTCATCCGCAAAAAGGCCAAAATCTGATCCGGTAAAATCTGGTTGCTGTGTCACGGTATGCTCAACATAGACTTCTCCAGTGCCGCTGACAATACCCAAATTGGCCAAAGCATTTCGACGTGTGATCCAGAGACGTGGCCTCCAACCTCCGAACGAGTTGTCATAAGTAAGTCTGGCGATCTCAATATCGATATTGAGGTTCACCCAACCATTTTGGTTTCCTTGTCCATAGTTACGCAATACAACAACATCTCCGGTACCGGGGATGGTATTGACGCCGTCATCAGATCCATCGGAATTCTCCGTCCATTTCGCGGCATTATCCCAGTTACTCCTTCCATTGTTTCGATTGTAGAAAACAGTGGGTGCACCGACAAATTTACTCGGGTCACCTGCTGTATACGCCGCGTTGATCAGGTCAAATCCAGCCGGATTTCCTGATCCGGTATTTCCCCAAAAGAAAATACGGATATTGGTTGATCCTCCGGTAACGAAACCAGATGTTGACGGAGCAGATCCACTGATCTCGGCGGTTCGGGTATACGGAGAGTCGTCCAAAACGTAACCGGGCACATAATTGGATGGAAATCCATTTGCACCACCATTCGGGTCATCTTTTTCAACCGATCGGAACCATATTCTTTCAACTACAGGTACTGTAGTGAATTCTCTGTAATCAATGATCCAGTAGCGATCAGCGATATCATTTCCCAAAGGATAAGGACCAGCGGTAGGTAATTTTCCTTTGACAACCTTGACATTAATATACCCGTCATCAGAAGCAGAAAGCAAACGTATATTGGCCGGGGTATACTCTGAATCCGCATCAGTGCCGGTTGTTCCTGTACCAACAGGAAAGAAAAAGACAGTGGGGTTGGAAGTGGTGTTTGCTGCCCCGGTCATATCAATAAAACCAGGATTTTCACCATTGGAAGGGACATATAGCGATAGACCGCCATCCGAGGCATTTCCCGACATGATGAACATGTCTTCGACACTGTAGTTTCCTCCTCCGTCTTCGTCTGTACGGGTTTCAGAATTGTTTAGATTAACATATAATCGGTCAATGGTCAATTCATTCTCCTGTAAATTAATTCTCCCATGTCGGTGTTCCAGTCGTTCAATTTTAACATCCGAGATGAGTGTCACTATTTCATCCGCGCTGTTTAGCCTGACGTTACCAAAGACAGAAGTATCTGCGGTAAGCAGTACGAACGCATCCGGTCTGAATTTAATCAGGTCATTATCCCCGTTTGAGGTATTATCAGGGGAAGCATTTGCCGGATTATATATACCCATGCGCTGATAATTGACCAGCGAATCTGTATATACGCGGACACTATGAAATCCTTGGTCAAGCGTTCCACTCAATACTTTGAAGGCCTCACCGTCAATCCGAAGTAAATTGTTATTATTATTATTCAGATTCGTTTTACCGGAGGCCAGGCTTACTGTTTTATCGGCAGGTTTGTCAATAATCAGGTTCCAGAAACGCTGTTCGTCTCCACCCCCGCCTGTACGGTTATTAAACGTTAAAACACTATTAGAAACGCCATTGATAGTTGTCGTATTTCTCTTTCCGTTGTTGTATTCATAATCCCCACCATTCTCTATGGTGAAATTCCCGCCAATCTCTACATCAAATCCATTGTGATCAAACAAGACACCTGTTTCAATGGTCAGGTCATTAAGCACCTGAAGTGACGGATTGGCAATAGTTTGGAATTCTCCGGGACTGTTGTCCCCGGATGAACCGCTTTCAAGTTCGACATCAGTCG
>CAYGOW010000181.1:0-7424 GCA_964351425.1 uncultured Roseivirgaceae bacterium | reverse complement strand
GAGATGCAGCACCAGATCTATCTTCAGTCAAACTTCTCTACGGATCAGCAAATTTTCACTCCTCAAACACGCCGGCAGCAAATGATCCAGGCGCGTGAATTCCAGCGCAGACGACTGGAGCAGCAAGAATCCGGGGGGACGATCCAGGACATTTTGCGAAGGAAATTAAATCAGGAAGCTGCCCAACCTGTGGACACGATCCGTGTTGACAGCTTACAGACCATCATGCCTTCCCGCATTGAACCCATGTCTCAGGAAAACCAGGAAAAGGAGCCTCCGAAGCAGACAGATCCCGATGTGATTAATACAGATGATTACACATTTGATGAGACGGTAAAAGAACAAGAAAAGCCGTCTACGGCAGATAATTTCCTGGCCCAGTACAGAAAAAGACGGACAGGCAGCAGTATCTCTGGTCCGTTTCCGTACCAGCCACGGTTCAGTGCTGACAACCTGACCACAACGTTTGTCATTGATCCCATCAGGAACTTTGGCGTAAAGCTGGAAACCCAGATGGCCGATATGCTCGAGAACCATCGGTTTACAGGTGGTGTCATGATCACTACAGACCTGCGGAGCGGGGACATCTATGGAGAATATCAGTATTTAAAATACTTGCTGGATTATAGTGTAGGATTTGAGAGAAATGTGATTTATTGGGACCGTGGAAATAATCTCCACAAGTACTCAAAAAACACAATTAATGTCGGGGTGGCATATCCCTTTACCCCGCGGTCGCGGATTAGTTTGAGCCCATTCTATACATTCACGACCTTCAATGATCTTGAGGCGATCCCTCGTACTCCACCGGAGTTTTCTCCGTCACAGACGGATCATTACATGGGCGCAGAGATAGAATTAGTGTATGATAATTCCACGATAAATGGGATGAACCTCATTGAAGGAACTCGAGCCAAGGCAACCTTCACGCATTATGCCGGATTGAACAGTAAAGATATCGGGTTTAGTAATTTGAGCATTGACGTGCGGCATTATCAAAAGATTTACAAGCAGATCGTTTTTGCCATGCGAGGTTACTATGGGTCATTCTTTGGAAATTCTCCCAAGCAGTATCTGCTGGGCGGAATGGATAACTGGATAGTGAATGATACCAATGAAGGCGGAAATAACAATCCGCTTGATCCCTCCATCGAGCGAAATAACAGCGACCTGCTGTTTGTTAAGTTTGCCACCAATTTGCGAGGATTCGATTACGCTACCCTGGTCGGACAGAATACCCTTTTATTTAATGCGGAATTACGAATTCCATTGATCCGGGCGATCCAGAATGGTCCGATTGCGTCAAATTTCTTTAAGAACCTTCAGTTCATAGGATTCTTCGATATTGGTTCTGCCTGGACAGGTGCCAGTCCGTTCGAAAGTGATAATAACATAAGCACGGTGGTGATTCCAAATAATCCAGCCCAGCGGGAGCTTAGTAATTTTGTCATTGAACTTAAAAATTTCCGAAATCCATGGTTGTACAGCTATGGTGCCGGACTGCGTACAACCCTGCTGGGTTATTATGTCAAATTTGATGTAGCCTGGCCTGTGGAGGATTATGAAACAGGATCAGCCGCCCTGCATGTGACATTAGGCTTTGATTTTTAACCCCACTGAACAATGATCAAATCGATGACAGGCTATGGCAATGCCAGCCTGAACGAAGAAGGACTTTCCATCAATGTGGAAGTCAAAACACTTAACTCGAAATTTCTCGATATAACGTTGCGAATGCCCAAAGGGATGGCGGAACATGAAATTGAGCTGAGAAAGCTGGTAAATGATACCCTGGTCCGTGGCAAAGTAATCCTGTCCGTTGATTACTCGCAGGAGGGGGATATCCAGATGAAACAGCACTACAATGAAGAGCTGTTTATAAAGTACTATCAGCAATTAAGAAAACTTTCTGACCGGGTAATTGACGCCGGTGCCGATTTGTTCTCCATAGCACTAAATTCTCCCGATGTGATTATTTCGGAATCTGAAGAGTCGATGGATGAAAGTCAATACAAGAAAATTTTTGATTTGATCCGCGAAGCCTTGCTTCAATGTGATACATTTCGTTCGGAAGAAGGGGAATCCTTGCGGAAAGAACTCCATGGGTACATCAAGGAAATCAAGGAACGGCTGGAAGAGGTGAGTCGTCTTGATCCCAAACGCGTTGAAAGAATTCGTGGACGTATTAAAAATAACCTGGCGCAATTTGTGGAAGAGGAGGCTATGGATAAGAATAAGCTGGAACAGGAACTCGTCTATTACCTGGAAAAACTGGATATCACAGAAGAAAAAGTCCGCCTTGGCAGCCATCTTAACTTTTTTGAAGAAGTTTTGGATGATGCGGCCGGCTCGGGCAAAAAACTGGGATTTATCTCCCAGGAAATGGGTCGTGAAATAAATACCATTGGTTCAAAAGCCAATGATGCCGAGATTCAGAAACACGTGGTAGTCATGAAGGAAGAGCTTGAAAAGATTAAGGAACAAGTCCTCAATATCCTGTAATTACAACGCATCAATAACTTCTTCGAGACCCATACTCCGGGACCCTTTAAGCAGGATCGTCTTACCATTACTGTCGGCAGCCTTTAAAGCTTCTTTCAACGCTGTTTTATCTATAAAATGTTGAGCTTGCGGACAAACGTCCCTGGCCGCTTTCATCTCCGGGCCTAGTAAGAAAATCGCGTCAAGATCCATGCCTTTCAGGAGTTCCCCGATAGCAGTATGTTCTTTTCGGCTATCTTCTCCTAGTTCTTTCATATCCCCAAGTACCACCCATTTTGGCCCGGTAACTCCTTTTAAATTTTCCAGCGCCCCCTCCATTGAATTCGGGTTTGCATTGTAAGCGTCCATAATAATGGTAGTCTCGCCTTTTTTAATCAATTGAGAACGGTTATTCTGTGGGTCATATGCTGCTATGGCAGCGTCCGCTTCTTCTGCAGGTACCTCAAAATATTTACCTATGCACAATGCGGTGGCAATATTTTCAAAATTATACGCGCCAACAAGGTTCGTGGTTATAATGTGGCCCGTCTCTGAGCGGACTTTCAGTACTGGCGTGGAGCCGACCAGCGAGCAATGATAATAATCTCCCGAATTCGGGTAAAAAACAGGGCTTTCAAACCAGTCCTTCATACTCATCAGCGTGGGATTATTTGAATTAATGAAGACTGTACCTCCGTTTGCCTGCAAGTGTTTGTATAATTCACTCTTTCCTTTTTTCACACCTTCCAGACCGCCAAAACCTTCCAGGTGGGCCTTGCCAATATTGGTGATCAGTCCATGGCTTGGGTCGGCAATCGCCGAAAGCGCCTCTATTTCCTTTTGGTGGTTCGCGCCCATTTCAATGATGGCTATTTCATGTGCTGCCGTTATGGAGAGCAGCGTAAGCGGAACCCCGATATGATTGTTGAGATTTCCTTTGGTGGCCAGGGTATTGTACTTCCGGCTGAGCACGGCATCAATAAGCTCTTTGGTCGTGGTCTTTCCATTGGATCCGGTCAGGCCAATGACGGGAATGGAGAGTTGCTGGCGATGATGATGCGCCAGTTCCTGCAACGTCGTCAGAACGTCATCGACCAGCACAAACCGCTCATCTTTCTGATACGTCTTGTCATCAATAACCGCGAGGACCGCACCCTTTTCAAGGGCTTCATCCGCCAGCTTATTGGCATTAAAGTTTGGCCCCTTCAAGGCAAAAAATATGGCTCCCGGAGAAATTTGACGGGTGTCGGTGGAAACTTTTCCTGATTCCAGAAAGTTTTGATAGAGCGATTCAATCATAATCGTAAATTTAAGGGGTAAATCGTTATTAATCCAACTGTTGATCAGGGTGCCAGTGCATAAAGTTCTCATTCCGTTTTTATTTTATCTGCTCATTAGTTGGACTTCGACCGTCGGGCAATCAATTTCTTATACGATTTCTTCGGAGATTCCCGTGACCAATGCGGGGGAAATCCAGAATCTTGCCTGGGCCGGCGGACTCGACGCCCCGCAGGTTAACCGAATTGATTTAACAGGTGACGGTATCGAAGAAATTGTCACATTTGACCGAACGTCGTTTACGATTTCCGTTTTCGAACAAATCGATGGGGCACTTTCCTATGCGCCATCACTTGCTGAAGTTTTTCCTGAAGATATTTCCCACTGGATGTTGTTGCGTGATTTTAATGGTGACGGCAAGAAAGACCTGTTTACCAGTAACCCCTTGGGAATGGTTGTATATGTAAACATATCGGATGACGATGGCATTCGCTGGCGACTATATCACTCCCGCAGTCCGGGTCCTTCCCCGCTCATGACGACCGGCTTTAACGGGACCATCAATTTGCAAGTCAATGCAACGGACATTCCTGAAATAGGTGACCTGGATGGCGATGGGGACTTGGATATCCTTGTCTTCCGGTTTACCGGTACCAGTACCGTCGAGTGGCACAAGAATATGGCTGTTGAGCGATCAGGTTCGCTGGATTCGATGCAGTTTGTCAGAGAAACCCAGAAGTGGGGAAACTTTGAAGAATGTGACTGCGGCCAGTTTGCTTTTGCAGGAGAAACTTGTCCGCCCGCATCCGGAAAAGTGCTGCACGAAGGAGGGAAGTCGCTATTGGTACTTGACTGGGATGGAGATGGTTTTAAGGATCCTTTGATTTCGGAAGAATCGTGTTTTGATTTATATCGACTGGCGAATGAAAATGGAGAAATGGTTACTATTACCGATACATTCTCCGAGAACATACCCTTTCCGGCTGCCTACTTCGAAGACATGGATAATGACGGGATAAACGATTTGGTGGTCGGATCCAACATTGGTTCTTCATCGATAATCTCTATGGATTTTTCAGCAACCTTGCGCTACTATCAAAATAGTGGGTCGAACGAATTGCCGGAATTTGTGTCGATGGCCACACCCACCCTGCAAAACAGGATGATTGACGTCGGCAGTGGAGCCACGCCGGCCTTTGCGGATGTCGATAATGACGGGGATATGGATCTCCTTATTAGTGGCAGGTATACCTTCTATGACGAAACACCACGCGCAGCCATTCAGTATTTTGAAAATACCGGGGACAATAATCAACCTGTTTTTAATTTTCGGGAGAATGACTTTTTGAATCTGTCGTCTCTTGAATTACACAACATGCAAATTCAATTCAGGGACCTCGACCGCGACGGAGACCGGGATCTGATATTTTTAGCTGACGATACTAATGATAATCGGCGGTTATATGTTATTGAAGCGGAAAATGGAGCCTGGAATGCTACGCCTTATGTATTGTTTGACGAGTTTTTTCCGTTCGATACATTTTCGCTGAATTATGCCAATGATGATTCGATTCTTGACCTGATTATTACCAGGGTATCAGGCAGGGCAGAGCTCTACCTTGGTGATCTGGTGGAAGGTAGCCTTCAATTGCGGCTGGAGACCCTGGATTTATTGGGGATCACAAATAATCCTTTGCAGTCAAGGGGCCGATTGATCCTACTGGATATAAATCAGAACGGCATTCCTGATGCCATTTATACGTATGGGCGGGGTGAAATATTTCAAAGTATGGATGTGGATATTACCAAGGCGGCGGAATTTCAACCTGTACAGTTTGAGGAGCTTTCGCGCAGCCCATCTTTTGGCAGTTATTTATGGCTGGAGCAGGTGCCGCTTTTTACCAATGAAGGGGGAACTTCACTGATGGCCGGAACAGGCCGGGGCGGACTCCATTTGTTCCGGGCTTCCTTTCAACCCATCCAGGAAAGTGATTTCATTGTTTATCCCAATCCCGTGATCAAAAGCGAAAGTGCATTTTTAACAATCCGTTCGGATCGCCCCCTGCAGGTATACATTGTCAATATGCTGGGACAGGAAGTTCGTGCCTTTGATAATATTCCGGTTGGCACGCATTCCATTTCGCTTGAGACATTAAAGCCCGGTGTTTACATTGTCGTTGGAAAAGAAGGTGGTAAAACGTCCATCACCCGGAGAATTGTGGTACTGGAATAAATGGACCTGTTTCTTGCCATAACGTTACAGGAAGACCCTCTCTATCTTCCCGTGGAGCTTTCCGGACGACTGAAATCCACACTACCCGATGTGACCTTTTTTCAGGTGGATACCCATGCATCGCCCGAATTGATGCAAACGGCGATTAAAGCCATGGATTCAGCCGAATCTGCTGTATTCTTTATAGATGGGGTTCAGAGCAATTTATCATCAAAACCACTTTTCCCTTTATTTAAGCAGATCACCCGGGTGAGCTATCCGGCACTATGGGTCCAGCGGGGAGATGTTTCATTGGGTGTATTCAAAAACCTGATCACATTACCCCGTCTGCAAGTGACTGAGGTTAATCAACTTGTTACGTACGCCAAGGAATTTTTTGAGAGTCAAAATAAGTAGAGAGATACAAATATTTGTATCTTACCTGTCTTCTTGATTTTAATTAAATTCAGCATCGTATGAAATGGCGAGGTCGTCGGCAAAGTACAAATGTGGAGGATCGACGGGGGATGCGTCCCGGAGGAAAGACTACCCTGGGATGTGGCGGATTGTTGATCGTAATAGTTTTAGCGCTCGTCTTTGACCAAAATCCACTGCAATTACTTGAATCTGTCAATCAGTCCGTTCCGCAATCCAGCGAAACAACGTATACTCCTTCCGCAGAAGAGGAGGAGCTTGCTGGATTCGTCAGCGTAGTGCTGGCAGATACTGAAGAGGTTTGGAGCACCGTATTCGCCGAACGCGGCGCGGATTATCGGGAGCCCACGCTGGTTTTATTTTCCGGGGGTGTTCAATCCGCCTGCGGAACAGCCAGTTCTGCGACAGGTCCATTCTATTGCCCTGCTGATGAGAAACTTTATATCGACCTGAGTTTTTATGATGACTTGAGGAACCGTTTTGGTGCCCCGGGTGATTTTGCCATGGCCTATGTGGTGGCACATGAAGTGGGCCATCACGTTCAAAACCTCATGGGTTATACAGACCAGGTCCACCAACGCCGTAATACGCTAAGCCAGTCGGATTACAACAAACTATCTGTACGTCTTGAGTTGCAAGCTGATTTTCTAGCCGGGATGTGGGCCCATTATGCGGAAAGCATGTTCAATAGTCTGGAAGATGGCGATATTGAAGAGGCCTTGAATGCCGCGAATGCCATTGGTGATGACCGTCTGCAGCGTCAAAGTCAGGGTCGCGTGGTGCCGGATGCGTTTACACATGGCACATCAGCACAGCGTATGCGTTGGTTCAAACGCGGATATGATACGGGGGAACTAAGTCGCGGAGATACGTTTTCTGCCTCTGAGTTGTAGTTCCCACCGGGAAGAAGAACATTCTCCATCCTAACAATCAAAACCTGTTGCCTTTGTATGACCATTAAAAAAAAGCTACATGACGTTTACACCATTCGCCTTGAGGAGCGGATCAGCCCTATACG
>CAYGOW010000180.1:0-7489 GCA_964351425.1 uncultured Roseivirgaceae bacterium | reverse complement strand
CGAATGGAACGAAGAAATGGACTCCGAAAACCTGGCTAATTCAGGCTACATTGGAGGTATTTGGGGAATTCAGCGCAATTATAAAAGCGGTATACACCTCGGATTGAGTTTGGGAGGTGGTGTATCAACGGGCAAGAATATTGATAATTTTCAATTTGCCCCGTTGGGTGCATTTGAGTTTGGGTTTACCATTAAATGAGTTGTAAACAGGGGGGTACGAATCAATGAGTAAACCTCCATATCAGGAGCTTGCGTTTTGGAAGATCTTCCATATCCTGGCGGCAATGCGCATAACATGCAATCTTTGGGAATGATCTGCTATTTATCCAGCCATTTCTTAAAGTCCTGAACACGTTCCCTGCTGACAATAATTTCCTTATCGTCCGAATGGATCAGTGAAATGCGTAGCCTGCTATTACTGTATTGTACAATATCCTTGATGGCTTCATACGAAATGATGTATTGTCTATTGATTCTGAAGAATTTATCGGGAGGTACTAATTCGATAATCCTGTCCAGGGAATGGTCAAGCAGGTATTTGTTCGTATCGGTATACCGTGCGAAAGTGGCCTTCTCCACAGAATAAAAATAAAGGATCTTGTTCGTTTCAAGTGAATGAATATGTTCGCCCAACTTGACAATAAACCGTTCTTTGAACGTGGGCGAGAGCATTTGTCCGGCCGTTTTTATTCTTTCCTGCTGGGAGGACGAATGGGCCTGCCTGAGCACCTCAATTTTTTTCAGGGCAACTTTTATTTCCTCCTTCTCCACCGGCTTCAGAATGTAATCCACACTGTTCACTTTAAAGGCCTGCAGAGCATATTCATCAAATGCGGTCGTAAATATAATCGGGCACTCGAGCTTAATTACATCAAGTATTTCGAAGCTAAGCCCATCGCCTAACTGGATATCCATAAAGACGAGGTCCGGTTCTTCATTCTTCATAAACCATACAATACCCGACTTCACAGAATCAAGAACCGCACAGACTTCAATTTCTGTATCAAGGCTCATGATCAGGTTTTTCAAGTGACCTGCTGCCAGTTTCTCGTCTTCAAGAATTACTACTTTCATAGAATTTATTGATGATGGGAACCTTCACGGTAAACGATTCCTGATTATTTTCCACAATCAGTCTTTTATTGGAAATAAGCTGAATACGCGCATCCAGGTTTTTCAGTCCAATATGTGGAGAGTCGGAAACCGGTCGGTTTTTGATTCGAATGGCATTTCTTACTTCGATGTATTCCTGATCCTCCGTCACTTCAATCCTAAGCGGATGTTCTTCACTAATCTCATTATGCTTTATGGCATTTTCAATCAGAACCTGAATGGAAAGAGGCGGAATAGAGAACCCTTCCTCCCTGGAGAGATTGATGTTGATGGTAAGGTTATTCCCGAAACGGATTTTTTGCAAATAGATGTAAGCATTGACAAAACGTATCTCCTCGGATACATCCACCACTTCCTTTGACTGGTTGTCAAGCAGGTAGCGGTATACATTTGACAGTTGCTTAATGAACCGCGCCGACTGATCAGCATCCACATACACCAGGCTGCTTAAGGCATTCAAACTGTTAAAAAGAAAATGGGGATTGAGTTGGGCTTTCAACGCTTCAAACTGGGAGCTTAATGCTTCCTTCTTACTTTTTTCCGCATCGACGGAAGTTTGCCTCCAGGCAAGTAAAAACATTCTGGCACTGTAAAACAGGGAGATAAATACAGTAATTCCAACGGCTATTCCGGCACTGCCTAAAAAATTCTCCAGCGAACTCATCATTCCCATATTCACGTCCCAGATGAATTCGTAAAAGTAATTCAGGAAGAGCATGGCAAGAGGGGTATAAATCAGGATCCCCGCCACTCCCCAGCCCAGTCTCTTTCCCGGATTTTCCATCCATGAAATACGCGAACTAATATAATCAGAGAGCAACCCGTTTCCCTGCCACATGAAAATCCATATCGATGCGGAAATAATTCCTACCTTAATCAACAGATCATGATTGGTGAAACACTCCGGACACATTAACAGGCCTACCGCAAATCCAAGCAGGCCTATTAACAAGGTGTCTTTAATAAATTTCCAAGTCGCGGTTTTTTTCACAGGTTCAATCTATAAATTATTTACATCTTTCCTGAAAACCGAGGGCCATATTCTTTCCCCAGTCCGGATAGAACGGAATATCAGAAGTATAGGTGTCAAACATCTGGATTGCCTGAACATTTAACTTACATGCTTCACTTCCATCCTGTCCAAAGAACTGGGCTGTTCCGTAATTTAATTGTGCCGTGAAGAGCATTACCCTGGGGTTACCGGGCTCCAGCTCCCGGGCCTTTGCCAACAAAGCAGCACTTTTCGTGGAGAATTCCTGTCCCCGGCTTTGCGGATCCACTGCGATCCTGAGCAGATGAATAAAAGACTGTAAGGTTATAATTTCGACATTCTTTCCATCTACCTGCGAGGCTATTTTGAGGAAATCCTCCGCCTTATCGAGATAATTGTCCTTGGCATTCATGTCATCCTGCATGGCAGCATACATGGTAACAGAATAGGCAGCATAATAACTGGGCAGCCATTTATCCTGTTCCACCGCTGCAATCCTGGCGAAGGTATTGGAAACCTCCAGATAGGCTTCTTTATTTTTCGCTTCTGAAAGCTGTTCGAGCCCTTTCTCCATAGCTTCGTTGTACTTGTCACCGGCAAAAAGGGTGGTAACTGCCACTAAAATTCCGATTATTAATAGAATAGACTTTTTCATGATTATTTGATTTTAAAGGTTCGGTAACTGATTTATATTTTTTTCTTTTGATAAGGTGATGAATACGCCCAGGAATAGGAACCTGTCAGCCGGTGGCACAATCGCCTGACTGGCATACGTTCCGTTCGCATCAGGCGCTTCGGCAAATTCATACCCGAATACATTCTTACGTCCTGTTAAATTTGTCATGCTGAAATAAACGATTACATTGGATCGCATCAGGTAGCTGATATTTGCACTCAGGTTGTGATAGGCATTGGTCATTTCACTGTTGAAAGTGCTTAGGTTCGGATCATTGTATCTTCTTGGGGAACCAAACGTGTAGGTTAAGCCAAGCTGACTTCGAAGCGCAGGAAACCAGTGTTTGTAGACAACAGAAAGATTATGTTTACTCACGAAAGAGGGGGTGCTCAAATGCGGGTAATCCAGGTAGTTTCGCTTTGAATCCAGGTACGAATAACTGATCCAGTAATCCACGTTCCTGAATGTTTTAGGATCGCGCCAGAACAGATCAATTCCTTTTGCATACCCGTCACCAGTATTTAACACAAGATCTTCGGAATACTGCTTCACCAGGTCATTGTAATTCTTTCTATAGGCCTCGATGCGCAAGGTTCTGGCTTTTCGTGTAATCTGGTATCCGAGAATGAGGTGAGAGGCCTTCTCCGGTTGAATATCCTGGTTTCGAAAAATAAATTCCTTGCGGGGTTGCTGTCTGAAAATCCCCCAGGCAGCACTCAATTGCCCCATTTCTCCTAAGCGAAATCCGGCAGAAATCCGGGGATCGATAGACCATTCGTTTATCCTGGAGTTATACTCAATCCGGCCTCCGGAGCGTATCGATAAATTTTTATAGATCATCCAGCTGGCCTCAACGAAGGACGCATTGATCACGGTTTGATCTGATAAATTCAATTCGGAACCATCCCCTTCTTCAGCAGCCTGGAAGCCCGTTTCATTCACAAAAGTTTCATTCCCTGCATTGATCGTTAAGGTAGGAACAGGGTCAAAAAAGACGGCTCCTTTTACATGTAACCCGGAAAGATTGTCATTTATGCGTGTTTGTGACTGGAGAATATTGGTGTTCGAAGTGGTGTAGGACATGCCCCCGCGGTAATACAGATTATCTGAGACTTTATCGGAGATGAAGGTGTTCATATACAGGTAATTGTTCTTGACCTGTGTGGGGAGGGCTGTAGTCTGACCTACCGGATATTGATTCACATCCATAAACGAGTGATTGCCATTCAGATACGTTTTTACGACAAAATCATCTTTTGAATACCTGTACGCTGCATTTGCCTCAATTGACTCCGGGGAGTGGTTCCAATCCAGACGCTGATTCAATAAAGCAAAATAAGGAGTCAGGTTGGTGTACTGAACCTTAGCTGCCAGCGAAGAATTTTCCCAGGTTTGGGTATGTGCAATATCGGTTCCCACCGTCATAAAGGATATGTCAGTCCGATCCATGGAAGCGACATCCTTGGTATTTAGAATTAAAGCAGACGAGAGGGCTTGTCCATATTCTGCCGAATATCCTCCGGTAGAAAAACTCATACCACTGAACATCATTGGTGAAAAACGTGAACGGGTCGCCACATTCGGCAAGCTGGTAGAATAGCTGTCCAGGACTGCCATTCCGTCAATAAATGTCATGGTTTCTTCTCCGTCTCCTCCGCGCACAAAAATTCTTCCTTCTTCGCCAACCGTAGTTGTACCCGGTAACGTGTTCAGTGCACCGGCAATATCAGCCGTGGCACCAGCGGTGGTCACAATATCAAGCGGCTTTAGAATTTCTCCTTTATCACCGGCCCCTGCATCAAAATTACCAGCAGCGATAACCACCGCATCCATTTGCATGATGTCTTCGTCCAGCTTGATTGTCAAGAACCCTAATTTTTGCGTATCATCAAGATTGATGGGCATCTGTAATTCGCGGTAGCCCATATAACTGACGATGAGGATTTGTTCGCCTGCCAGCGAGGTTTCAAAACCATAATGGCCCAGTGTATCGGTGGTTGAACCATCATAGCTGTCAAAAATATAGACACTGGCCCCGATGATGGGATCCTGATTGTCGTCTACAACCTGACCCTCCAGTTTAATCTGGGCGTGTACCGGTATCAGCAATACCAATAGAAAACTGAGTAAGAGGTATGTAATTCGATTCATTTCTGTCGCTTTCATGAATCAAATTTTGGCACAAACGGTCAGCGATGAAAAAAAAGGTTACCGAACTGTTGAATTACGGCGATGAGTTGTAGACTCGTGGCTTTTTGAAATGAAAAACCTCCCAGTTCGCTCTTAGTTTTGAATAATAATGCAGTGAGGTGATCTTCAAAAGTGCCACGACGGAGGCCACAGCCATATAATCAGAAGTCCTGCAGCGATTGAAATGCCAAAGGTTACCGAAATCCATCTGACAAGTCGGCGGGTACCCAAAACGGCAGCCATGACGCCCTTGAAAAACAGGTTGGACATTGATGCAAGAAGTATCAGGCGCCAGCCGTTGTCAGCTTCGAGTGATCCTCCTTTGATCAATTGAGACAGGGACAGTGTAATGGCATCCACGTCGGTAAGGCCGCTTATTATGGAAACCACGTAGAGTCCGCTGTTTCCAAATTCTTCCTTCGTGAAGGCCACGGCAAGCAAAATAATGCCATATAACAGACCAAAGATCAGTGCGCTCTTGAACTGGGCAGGATTCTCTGGCTCAGGCATTTCATTATTCTCACCTTCTTCCTCCTCTTTGTTAATCCGATAAAAAATGAACACACACAGGGCAGTCATGACCAGAAATTCAACCGCCAGGGGCAATACCATTTGCGAAACATTCTTCGGGATAACCACTGATATCTCAATCGCTACCCGTACAAGCGCTATAGCCGATGCCGCGGTAATAACAAAGGCCGCCAGTTTACTAATGCCCTGCCCGTCGGTAGTTTTTCTGGCATAGCTTACGGTGGTGGCGGTACTGCTGATCAATCCCCCCAGCACCCCATTGGAAATAATGCCAGCTTTTTTCCCGGCAAACTTGTAAATAAAATAACCGGCTACACTTATACCTACAATGAGCGTAACCATTAGCCAGATGTTATTAGGATTTAGCACATCAAAAGGCCCGTACGTCTGATCAGGCAGAATGGGAAGTATGACCAGGGATATACCAGCGAAGGTCATAATGGCAGCGAGGTCCTTAGCCTGTAGTTTATTAATGAACCCGTGCAGATGTTCCTTGGCATAAAGCAGGATGGCCATGGTGCCACCTGTAATGATGGCAGTGACCTGGTTTCCTAGGACGAGATACGCCCCGATCGCATACATCAGAAGCACAGCCACCTCCGTGGTCTGCCCGATATCGCGGACTGCCTTTTTCCTGAGTTTTATAACATTTGCTATGACAAGCAAACCTGCAAGAGCCAGGCCCAGCACAGGGAGAATGAACGGATTTTCAGCATCCCGCGTCAGGAAACCTGAAATAGCACCTAAAAGGGAAATAAGCGTAAATGTACGCACACCGGCCATGTCATGGTTGGACTTCTGACGTTGCAGCCCATTCAGTAGCCCAAGGCCAAAAGCAATTCCCAATGTGGTAAGGTCATTGTAATCCATCTGAAATAAAAATTAATCTTTATTTCAGAGAAATCATCATTACAGGTTATTTATCCGCTCGATTAAAGCAATCCATCTTTAAATTACCGGCAATGAATATGGACAGCCTGACGAAAACGCAAGTGAAATTGTCGGATGTCCAACGCGATGGCGCTATTCGCCCAGGGGTACACCGGCCTGTTTTTTATAAAGAAAACGGATCACGGTGTAAATAAGCAAGCCGAAGGGACCTGTCATTAGCGTGAAAAAGAGTGGGATGAACATCAGTGCGGGATGAATTCCGATTTTCTTTCCATCTGTAGCAATCACAAGACCGGCGAGCATATCGAATGCCAGATAATGGATCCATCCAAGCAATGCCACGCGCTCATTACCAAAAGCCAATGCGATGTTGCTCAGTGATGAGCCGGCTTCAGGATCGAAGGAACTGATATCGGACAGCAGCATCCAGGCATAGGTAATGGCCAGTACAACAATGATCAGGTGATAGATCAGGAGGTTGGTGTATTTCCAGGAACGTGCGAATAGCAGCAATAACCAGCCCGGAAGCACCCATGCATTGGCAATGGTGAAAGTCGTTTCAAGCGAAAGCATGGAAGTAATATAGTGCTTTTTTCACAATAGTTTGATGTTGCCAGCCAGGCCTTTTAACCTGCCGGTAAGACTTATATAACATTCCTTGCTCCTAATTCATATCTGAAAAGCAAGAGGCATATCTCTTTATAATTTGCCGGGTTAATTACCCGTAGTGTACGCTAGCGTATACATCGCATGCGGAGGTATTTCCAGGTCTGCCTTCGACTGATCAAAATGAAGGCTGAAGGTGATTGCCTCGTCCTGCGGGTTCATTATAATAGTAGCATAGCTATTGTCAGGATTTCTGAAGGTGGTGGCTTCCAGGAAGGTCCGGCTAACCGCCGTACTCACGCGCTTCGCACCCGGCTTAACAAATTTTGAAAAATGGCCGATATAGTAGTAAGTAGGTGTATAAATCAATTCACCCCCAACCGAAAGGTCAGCATGAACCGGAGCAAAACAAAAGTTCTGAACATGATTCGGCCCGCCCCTCTCATTCAGCAAAATGTATGCAGACTTTTATGAGAGCAACACTTTTTATG
>CAYGOW010000179.1:7127-7492 GCA_964351425.1 uncultured Roseivirgaceae bacterium | reverse complement strand
GCAATAGCTGCATCCACGGCATTGCCACCAGACTTCAATATGCTTACACCCACCTCGGACGCCAGTGGATGTGCTGATACAACCATAGCTGAATCCGCAATGAGGCCTTTACGGGGCGGGCGGAGGGAGGCTTCTTCTTGTGAACTGCAGCCAATAAGAATCAGCAAGACAACTAGCGAAAATAAGCTGGCCTTATACATAATCAATAATTTTAGGTAAGATAAAACTTGTATTATTAAATACTATCTTTGATTATTTCAACGGTATAATATTCAGACTAAAATCCATAAATGGAGGTTACCAAACGCGCCCGAAAATCCGCAAAGATTAAACTTGATATTCTTTTCAGTACCATTCAACTGGTT
>CAYGOW010000179.1:1443-7117 GCA_964351425.1 uncultured Roseivirgaceae bacterium | reverse complement strand
GGCAAGAAATCATTCAATGACCTATATGTGGATGAAATTTGTGAAAAGGCAGGTACATCAAAAGTGACCTTTTTTAAATACTTCCCCCAAAAGGAAGACGTCTTGCTGTATTATTTGCGCATTTGGTGCCTTGACAGGGCTGTTGAGCTTAAGTCGAAGCCACGGGAAGGAATCAATGGGTTGTATTACCTGGTTGATAAACTGTCGGACACCTATGATAAACATCCGGGGTTGCTTCTGAATCTTCTTAGCTACTGGACCAGTGAACAAAGGCCTCCAAATACATTTCCTGTAAAACCGGTAGAGCGTCATATTTTATATCCAAAAATCAATGATTGGGCGGCTATTTCCATTTTGTCCTTGCCCATGCTGGTGGAAAAGTTTGTTCTGGAAGCCGTCTTATCGAAGCAATCGAATAAACATCATGACCCGACAGAACTCAGTAACCTAATACTTTCGGTTATTTACGGGACGATAGTCACATCACACACGCGGCAGGTGCACCCCATTCGTACATTGTTTCGAAGGAATATTGATTCCCTTTTTAAATAGACAGGAAGGACCTTGTTCTTGGCATTGACAGTAAATTATCTTTTCCTTTTTCCTCACAAATGTTTGGCTTAGGGATACCGGCAAATGAACCCAGGGAATGCGGCCGATCGATTTATTTAAACAGATTTTTCAAATAATCCCCGAATTCCGCACGCTCTTCAGGTGATTTGACCAGACGACTGATCTGGCTGAAATAGTCACTTAGTCCCACGCGTTTGACATTCTCTTCAGATGGAATTGGTTTTGTTTTAGTGACAGGTCGAGCAGGTTTCTTTTTTTCGGGAGAATAGGCCGGGTCCAGGGAATCTGCTTTCGAGAAACTTTTTTGGGACTGTTCCTTATAGCCCATTTTTTCTTCAACCAGCCCTTTATTATTATGTGAAATGGCATCTTCAGGGTCGAGTTCAATAGCTTTCTCATAGTCTGCCAGGGCGCCCTCTAAGTCACCCATTCTGTCTTTCAGAAAGGCCCGGCTGGCATATCTGTATGGCTTTTCAGGTTGCAGCGATACGGCCTTGTCTAAATCAGCCAGCGTTCCTTCCTTGTCGTTCAACATGAAACGTATGATGGCGCGCTCACCCAGGTAATGGGCATTCTCCGGATCAAGATCGACGAGAAAATCAAAGTCTTTTAATGAGTCTTCCAATTGCTTTAGCTGGTAGTGCACCTTGGCACGACTATATCTTGACTGGGCATGCTGAGGGTCCAGGCGAATAGCCTTAGTAAAATAGTTAAGTCCTTCCTGAAAGTTTTTAGCGTCGCATGCCTTGACTCCCTGGTTATAAAAATCCTGTGGTGTCCGATTCATATTGTATCGTATCCTTTTTTTGAGGCGGCTTGGCTTTTCTTTTGGCTTTTGCTGGTGCTGCCGGGGTATTTGGTGACCGCTTTAATATTTTTTTCTTCGTGTATTTAACCCGTTTCTTTCGCTTATCCTTCCCGGGATTATAATACCGGTTACGGTTTACAGGTTTAACATGTTTGACGGTCACATAGTTACCCTGATTACATCCTAAAGTGGAGAAAATCAGAAAAAAACAAATCGTAGCCATACGGCCGCATGATTTAATCAAAGGTGTCATTAGCCTGCCTAAAAAATTGAATACTCTTAAATACATACTAAAAAATGTCTTCATGAGGTCCGTGACTTCTCCCATATGGACGATTGTTTTCCTCGTACAAATCTCAGAAATCCTCGAAAGACCGCATAGTTCATTAGTAAAAAATAAAATGGAACAAAAAATGCCTTATTTGTAACGTGTTGATTACGATATATTGCCCCTATGGCTCCAAAGACATAGAAGACAAGGTTTAGCGTAAATAAAACCTGAAAAGAAGTTAGTCCTTTGAATGCCAGGAGCATGGATCCAATAAATACAATGACCAGGCCCAATGGAGCAAGTGTCCAGCGTAATACCCGATGGGATATGTATTGGAAGCTTAGGATGCCGTATTTAAATACATTCAATAGCTTTCGGAGTCGCCACATAGCCTGAAAGCCACCAGCTGCTATGCGTACTTTCCGTTTGAGTTCTGCGTTGATATTGGCGGAGGCGGCTTCAGAGGCAATGGCATCAGGTGCATAGGCAGTTCGAAAGCCTTTTGATGCCAGGTCAAGGGAGATATAGAAGTCTTCAAGGATAATGGATTCATCCATAGAGGATAAAAGATTCTTCCGGAAAGCAAATAATTCACCGGCAGCACCTACCACACTATAGAGTTCGCCGTCCCATTTTTTAAGTAAGGATTCGTATTTCCAATATAATCCTTCACCAGCCCCGGATGCTTTCTCCGTTTCGCGTGGCAGAATGCGTTTTTCCCCTGCAACAACCCCAACATCTTCTTCATTAAAGGGGCGAACCAGGTGATGCAATGCGGAGTCATTTAAATAGGAATTGGCGTCCGACACAACAACGATTTCTTCATGAATGAGGGGTAAAGCGCGGTTAATGGCGCCTGTTTTCCCACGACGCTCGGGATAATGTACATGCAAAACATCAGTAAATGTATTAACAATGGCAGCGCTGCGATCTGTAGATCCATCGGTAACTACTATGATTCGGTATTTGTCTTTTGGGTAGGAGAGTGAGAGACTATTCCTGATTTTTTCATTGAGCCATTTTTCTTCGTTGTAGGCAGGAATAATGTGTGCAATGGTCGGCAGGTAGGATGGGGGGGATTCCCAGGTTCGCGGACGTAGTTTTACCATTAAGCCAAGGAGTATAGGGTATCCCAGGTAGGTGTAAAGTATGATCAACAGGAATGACCAGGTGATGACCTGAAGTAAAGATTCCATGGAGAAAGATACATTTTTTGTGGACTGTAGAAGAAAGGATGTAAGAATCTTTATCAATGAGCGGGCATTTTGTAAATTTCCGTACGACATTGTCAGCGATCCGGTAAAATCATAACCATTTGAAAAACCAGCGTTTAATTGCTTTTTTAAAGAGAATTCTTGGTATGCCAACGTACATGGCCTGGCGGAATCGATGGCTTTTTGGTTTGAAGGAAGACCCGGTTATGCTTCAGGAGCTCCCGTTACTGCAGCTTGATTGGCCACCTGTATCGAAAGATGCCGATGGTCCGGTGATATTAATTAGCCCGACGCAGCGCAGTGGGTCGAATTTTATCCATCAGCTTTTGGCACTTCATCCCGGACTGAAACCTCTCTCAGATCAGGCAGGACTCCCTCAGGAATTCTTCTTTCATACCTATTCGGAAGCCTTACTTGCTTACACGGAAAAAACTGTTCCAACCTGGAGCACCTGGTTGAAGGAGTCATCATCCCGGGAGATCATGGCGCATCGTTTAATGGCAGGGATTGGACGCGGAATGATTGATGAACTGGGAAAGGAGAAGGAAGGATTTACCTGGTTATTTCGGGCGCCTGATGCCCGCGGAATAAATAATATTTTTCATCTTTTTCCCTCGGCAAAGGTCGTATTGCTCTATCGGGATGGTCGAGACACTTGTGCCTCGTTTATGAATTCCTGGGGCGGGGATTCCGTACTGAAGGATTTTGCCAGGCGATGGGCAGACCGCGTGCAGGAGATGCATATTTTCCATCAAAAGGCCATTGAGAAGGGATACGGAGACCGGGTTTCGGCAATTCATTATGAGGAATATGTCAACGATCCTCTGGGCAATATGAAGGTTGTTCTATCTAAACTCGGGCTGACTGTAGAAGAATACCCTTTTGGATCAGTGGAGAAAGTTCCATTACTGGGGACCTCCGAATCAAAGGTTGTTCACTGGGAGCCCGAGGCTAAACCATCTGATTTTAGTTCAGTCGGGCGATGGAAAAAATGGACCCCTGCCCAGCAACAGGATTTTATGGATATCGCAGGGGCAAGTCTTCGGCAACTGGGATATAAGGATTAATTCTTAGGAATATACACCTCAATGTAAGAGTCCATGGGAATACGGGGAGCCAGAAAGCGGTCTGACAGCTGATAATTTTCCTTGAGGCATTCTCTTATCTCGGGGGGAAAAAATCCATTCAGGGAGGGGATGTCCTGAAAAATTACCAGATCGTATTCGTCATTCTCAATTTCATTGCAAAAACGGTTTATTTGTCGATCAAATATGGCAACATTCCGATGATACCATAACGGGTGGTCTGAAGAAGCAAGGGGAGTATATCCTATTTCGTAAGCCAGTTGAGGTATTTCAGACATATTGAGTACGTTGAGATTTGTTTTTCCCTTGTAAGTCTCAACCAGCCGTTCCATCCCTTCAATCGTTTCACGTGGCATCAAAACATTATCCAGGCTGGCAAAAGGCGTGGGCTGCCAATCTGAACGGTCACTGCTGGGCGCATCTTTGGGGGGTAATTGCCAGGTCCTCCGGCTTACTTCATCATAATCTATTACTTCCTCGTAATTTGTGATGCGGTATAGTATGCGTTTTCCGTAACGCCAGGTATCTTGAGAAAACCAGAAAAGCATGGCGATTGTAATCAGTGCCAGGTATCCGGGTGCTTTAAGGTTTATTTTCCAGTCAATCTGGGCAAGAATGTATATCAATGCGAAGCTGTGGAAATAATAATGGACATACATCGGAATGTAAGTTGTAACCTGTCCCAGTAAGGGCTGAACTAACAGCCCCAGTGTCAGGAGAAAGAACAAGGTTTGCCGGGTATTTGAGAAAAGAGAGGTGACCGGACGCCATTTATTCAGGACAATAATAAGTAATGCAAAAAGGTAAATTCGTATAGGAATGGCTTCAAAATTAAATGCTTCATTGATGAAATCCATCAGGGCAATTCTGGAAGAATGAGGATCCTGTCCGTAGTTAAACCAATAACTAAAATTGAAAGGAATCAACGGTAAAATTCCCGCCATCATACTGAGAACAAACCCTCCGCCAAACCAGAGTAAAGGTTTGTATTTTTTTTCGAGCAACGCGTAGGCTATTAACAGGAATGCCATTACAAGAAAGCCAAGTCCACCAATATCCTGTTTTGTGAAAATGGCCAGGAAAGAAAGCAGACCCGCCACGGCAAGTTGCCACCAGGCATGTCGACCCGGGCGGACCAAGGCGTGAACCAACAGCGCAAGACCCGCTAGTTCGTATACAAAAACCACATGATTGTACCAGGGCCAGAAATTGATGAAGATATAGGACACGGAAAAAAGCAGGACACCCAGAGTCCGCAGCGGTTTTTGCACATTGAATACCGTTAGAATATGCCGGTATGACAGGGCGGAAACAACATTAATGAAGAATTGGGCTTTAATCAGGGAAGACATGAATGGCCCGAATACTTTAAATGCCAGGGCAGGAATGATCCAGAATCCGTATCCGAGAGGCATGCCAAAATCCCTGAAGGGTACCTGACCAAGGTATAAACGGTAGGCGCCTTCCCAGGCAAGGTACAAATTGATTTTGTAGGGTAGAGAAACAAACAACGGAACACTACAGAAAATCAAAATAATTACCCAATCGGCAACAGCAAAGAACCTGTCATTCAATCCTTGTTTCCACATGTTTTTTATCCTCTGTATTAAACGAGTTAATTAACTTCAATTTACGTTTCAGAGAAACTTTTCGAACATAATGGTAAACATATTCTAAAAGATTTCTCCTAGAATCTGTATGTGAAATATAGTCTTCGCTTTCG
>CAYGOW010000179.1:0-1433 GCA_964351425.1 uncultured Roseivirgaceae bacterium | reverse complement strand
AGTAATAAATTAGGGTCCATGAATGCCGTGCTAACATGACAAGAAAAGTATTCAATTACAATATTTTAATTACTTATTTGCCGGCGTTTATTGTTACGCTGATTTTTTTCCTTTTAAGCATTCCTGAGAATTTCAGCAGTGCTGATGATGCTTATACATTTGCCCGGCTTATTCGGGATTCAGACTTATCCGAACTGATATATCCGCGTTATCCGCTTTATTTAGTTTCAGGTAAGGTTCTTTTTACGCTGGCAAAACTGATGGGGTTTTCCGGTTCCACCCATTTGTTGATGGTACTTATCAGCAGTGTTTGCGGGGCAGGGTCAGTTATTTTGTTATATCATATTTGCGTTAAGCATCTTCTTTTAACCAGGTTTACAGCGCTCTGTACATCGCTGTTCCTGCTGTTTTCATGGTCATTCTGGCGTTATAGTGTGGAGGCGGAGGTGTATATTCCGTCTGTGTTCATGCTGCTGTGGTACATTCGCGGGTTGTTCCTGCTAAAAAATAGTGCAGATCCTATTAGATGGAAGAAATGGTTAATAGTAATCGCATCAGGTGTACTAACTGTCTCTTTGTATAAGCCCAATCTGATTCCGGTGTTGCTTTGTTTACCCTGGTTACTTTGGGAGGGTACATCAACAAGGATGCGGCCGGCAAAATTAATTCTTTTCCTGGGGCTGGGTTTAGTCTCGTCTTACCTGGTATTTGGTATGCTTTCTCCACAATATTCATTTGGTAATTATGTGGTGGGCGGCGCCACACATACCCCTGGTAATCTATTCTCCTCAATACTGGTTGTGTTGAGCAACACGATTTCGTTTCTATGGATTTTCTCACTCCGGGGGACGACATCATTGGTCACTTCAGTTTGGCCAAATAAGGTATTCTCCGAGGAATTATTTCTCCAGGAAGCTTTGGCTGTTCCGCCATGGGTATTGGTACTACTGGTAGTCTTGCTGGTGCTAAGCGGACTTTTACTGCTGATAAAAAACCGTCGTGTCTTCTTCATTCACCGAATAAAAACATGGTCACGGGTTTTAGTCGTATGGGTTTTGCTGTATGCCATGATGTTGTTGTACTTTGACCCATCCTCATCGGAACCGTGGATCATGCTTCAACTACCTTTGATTGTGCTCCTTGCGCCAATTTTATTTGCATCCGGGTCCACGAGGAGATCATCTTTTTTAAGTATCTTTTTTCTCCTGGTATTTTTTGTAATTAATCTTACCGGAGGCATGTTACTTATTCAGGATAAAACGTATGATTATATATATCAACGTGCTAAAGGTCTGACCACAAAACTAACTGATAATGATATCATTATAACATTTGGCCCTAAGCATATGGAAGGCTATCTTGCTTATCATTACAACGCGGAGATTATAAACATGGAAGAGAATTATGAGCAGGGCATGAAACTTCTTAAAAAT
>CAYGOW010000178.1:0-7559 GCA_964351425.1 uncultured Roseivirgaceae bacterium | reverse complement strand
CGGATTAAGAAACGTGAAGTCCGCCTGATCTCCATCCGGTCCCAGTCCCTGTTGGCGTAAGGTCAATCCACGATAAACGCGTCCGCCAACCAATAGGACATTGGGCATTCCTTTTAACTGGTAATAGTATAACAGCCTGGTTTCATTCCCGAAGTTTTGAAAGTCATCCTTGAACAGATCACGCTCGGTGTTGTCATCAATCCTGTCAATACGTCCAAGGTTACCCAGTGCATCCCGGCCGCCAATTAATCCAAACGTGCGGGAATTAAGTTTAAGACGCGGCGAAAAGGAATAATTTATGTGAACGGACATCAGGTTCCAGTTCACCTGAAACCAATTTCGCTCACGTATAGAGAGCGTGGGGTCTTCGTTAAACAATGCATCCGTCAGACCACCCGGTTGCTGGGCAAGGTAATACATATGGGTATAATCACCCCCAATGCTGAGCTTATCGTTAACGCGATATTCCATGCTTGCATAGCTGGTGGTGGAGGTGAAATCCGAATTACACCGATAGCAATCGCCCGTTGCCGTGCGGTTATAGGCATAGTAATTTACTTTTCCCTTGGTTCCACCCACACTCAAAAAACTATTATAAAAGCCAAGTGAATTGATGGTCTGTTCGGCATTAAATTCAAACGGTTTATCTACCGGCCCTTTCTTGAGAATAAAATTCACTAAGCCACCGAATTGGGTGCCGTATTGCAACGAAGCGGCACCACGAACAATTTCAATTCGCTCCACAGCCTGTAAAGCGGGAGAATAGTAACTTTCCGGATACCCGAGCGCATCCGCACTTATGTCATACCCATTTTGACGGGTGTTGAAATTAGAGTTTCTGTTCGGACTCAGACCACGGCTACCGACTCCGATCTGAAGACCGGCACAATCACTTTCCCAAATATTTAGCCCGGCGACTTTGGCAAAGACCTGACGGGCATTATTGGCCGCTTTATTGGCGACCATGTCATCCAGCACAATTACTTCATTTTTCTTGGCTTCATAAATGCCGAAATCCTGTACGGCATTCAGCCGGGTAATTCCTTCAGTTGCCTCTCGTGTGTCGCGTACAGTTACCGATTCCAGTTGAGACTCCAAAGCCGTCATGTAGAAATCAAAAACCATGGGCTCGTCAGTCAGGGAAATCTGCGTAGAAGCAGTCTGAAGTCCCAGGTAAAATGTCACCAGGGTATAATCACCCTGAGGAATATTACGCAAAATATAGCGTCCTTGTGCATCGGTGAAGGTACTATACCCGGTACTTTGTAAAAACACCTGGGCCCCTTTAAGATATTCTCCCGTTTCTTTGGAATAAACCCGGCCCTCAATCTGACTACTTTGTCCCAGTACGGCGGTTGCCAGCAGGAAGAAAAACACAAATGAGATTAATTTCATGGTTGAGAGGTGAAACGGGTTACTGAATCATAGGGAAGGATCCATGATTTGTGTTTAAAATTTTCTTCCTGACGGGTTAAGTCCGTAGTGGGGTCAATGAAAAGCCGGCTGCCCTGCCCATTTAATGTAACATAGGCCTCGGCGGTGATAATGGGATTGGCGATCCCCTTTTTTTCATATTCTTTCTCCAGATACTTGGCAAACTGAAGGATCATATCCGGTTGGGTACTCATCATTTTTTCCTGGTTGGCAGTCAGGTACTCGCCGGGGTAGATATCGCCGGTCCGTTTTGTTTCCGGGTCTGTTACATGGAAAATCACGTGCCCTGCTTTTTCCATTAACATGACCCGCCAGGAGAATCTGTATCCTTCTTCGGTCCAGAACAGATTGCCCGGGTAGAGCAAATAGCGCCAGGGGACCAACAGTTGAATAATTACAAACAGAGCGACCCATTTTAGCGGACCTTTTCTTGCCGGAATCGACGTTGATGAAACCTGAGTAGCTGGTAAGGACAGGAGGCCTGAAATTTTCTGAATCAGTTTTTCATGGAAGGAGGCCGAGAAAAAGATGAGTGTGGAAAAGATCATTACGAATGGGAAAATGCCTATTGGAAAAAGGATCCAGGTCAGCAAATGAAAAATAATCACCGCCAGGTAAGCCACCGGGCGTGTTTTATTCCACCATAAGAAGAATGGGATGGTCAGGTCATAGAATGCTCCAAACCAGCTGAACAGGTAAGCGACCCAAAGGTCATCCATCATGAAGCCGATAATTGGCATGTCGGTGTGGGGGGGGAGCCAGATGCGAAGGGGCAATGCTTCCATCAGCCAGTCAGAATTCAGCTTAGCTGCCCCGGCATAGAAATAAACAATGGCTAGTTGTACCTGGAGAATGAAGATCGTCCACCGGGGCACCTCTTTGGCTGGCGCTCTTCTTTTTTGAAACGCATCCATTGAAAAATAGCGATTGGCAGGAAGGAACATGAGCAGAAAGGCAACAAGACTGACGAAATAGTAATGATTCAGGTAATTGGTTTTATCGATCAGTTCGACATACGTGAAACTTAGAAAGAAAAGAATACTTGCCAGACGATAATGCCATCCTAACAAGATGCCCAGCGCGGCGACACCCATGATTGCAAAAAGGGCATAGGTCCAGCTGCCCAGCGGACGAACCCACTCAAAACCATAGTAAGGAAAGTAAAACTCCGGCGCTATGTATAACTCGTGTATCCACCCATAGGAGGCAAAGCGGATAATGCCGAAGAGCATGGTTGCTCCGAAAACAATGCGGAATACCGCAAGGGGGGCAGCGGATACAGGCTTACACAGCCAATCGGTGGCAGACTGCACCCTCACGGCTAGTCACCGTCATTGTCAGTAAAGGTAATGAGTAGTCCAAGACTCGAGATCATGTCGGTTTTCAACAGGACAACCAATCGCTGTGAGCTGTTGTAGGCTTGTTCAACCGTATTATAATCCGTTTCAACCGCGGTTTGAAGCGGCTGGTCTATGGCCAGAAGGGATTGCCTGAGTGTTGCAATTTCCGCCAGGATAACATCGCCCAGGGGTTCATCTCCATACATGGCGCCTACGGCCTCCAGGTTGGCGTGATAACTGTCAAATGCCTGATTATTCCCGGAATAAACTGCTTCAATAGCGTCCAGGTTGTTGAGTGCCAGTTCGACAGAACGGGCACTGAATCGTGCCTCAACATTCTCCGGTAATAAAACACCCATGCTACGCTTACCCAGGGGAACGCCGATTTTCAGATTTTTTACTACCTCGGTCAATTTGACCATCTCATTGGCCAATACATTCATTGAACTCGCGGCGTTGGTGCCTGTGGCGGATTCAAATACTTCTGCGTAATTGTCACCTTCTGGTGCCCACCCATTCTCCAGACTTTCTGCCAGTCGTTCAATGTCGTTTGCCAACGCAAGTGCAAAGTCCAGTGACCTTTCGTCTGAATTCAGCCTGTCAAGTACCGACTCATTGCCGCTTTTCCAATCGAAAAGCAGGTATTCAAGCGCAGGAAATCCTTTGCGGGTTGAACCCAATTGCTGAATGTATGCGGCATCTATTGGCGTGGTGGCTTCAAGCTCTTCCTCAATGCCTACCGTATTGGTTGGCCAATTATTAAGCATGGCCGCGGCGCTTAGCTGGTCCATCGGACCCATCATAAACATTTCTGCACGCTTGTACGCATTGGCTGCTGCCATCCAGGCGTCCTGACTTTGCTCCAGGGATGAGAGGGTAGGTGCATCATGCAGTGCCTGAACCGCCGATGATAAATCATTGGCACGAGTGGAAAAAGTTTCAAATGCAGGCAAGATCACCTGTCCCGTCATATCCTTTAACATGGATTCTCGATCAAATGAAATGGACTCAGACGGGTCATCTTCGGAACAACCGGCAAGGACTAAAACTGTAATGAGCGCAAAGGAAGATATGTAGCGTAGCATGAAATTCTCTTAATTTTCGGGACAAATTTAAATGACCATTCCCTTCAATCAAACTTTATTTAGACTAATTTCAAATAATAATTACAATAAATCAGCCACCTCACTCATGGCAGGGTAGGCCATAACTAATTTGTCCTTGGCTGCCTGGAGTCCTGCATCGGTAGCTGTCCAGAAATCCGCATCCGTTCCCAGATCTGTGTGAAGGATTTCATCGATTTGCTGAGTTGTCAGGTTGGCGGACGGACTAAAGGACAAGGCCCGGACGAAAGCATAGGCTTCGGACAAGTGATGCATCAGGTTGCCGGTATCCTCACTGGCGAGATTTTCACGCGCGACATTTATATAATGCACGGCCGTGGCAGCTGTTATGAGTTCGTGCAACTGAATAATTGCGTCACGTTCTTCATTCTTAATGGGATATACCTTGGCGACGATAGCGGCCCGGCCACGTTTATAGGCATTCATGAGGGGTTCGTTCACATTCAGAAGCGCATCGCGGTCGAAGGTATACGCGGCCCAGAAGCGATCAAGTGAGGCGGGCAGCACAGGATCACCTGCGGGATAATCGATCGGTACACCCCAATAGCCAAATGCTTCGTCCCAGTGATGTTCCATGGGTGTATAATTCTGACCAGGTACCAATTCGGTATTCTCCACCGCGTCCCCGGTACGTTCGTCGGACAAGTACACATTAAAAATCTGGTGGTAGAAAACTGATCCCATCAGTCCCTTTTCTATAAGTTGGGTGAATTCCCACCCTTTCTCATTCACGAGGATTGTATTACCCGATATGCCCCGGGTGAGTAATCCCGCCTGTCCGGCTTCCGCAATCGTTCCATTTTGCGCAACCTCTTCACTCGCCGTTTCGGCAGCACCCATGAGTTGCTGATAAAAGGAAATATCCGCAAGAAATGTCTTGTCTTGTAATTGCTTGGTTGAGTTATTCAGCGCCGTTTCAGAGAATGGATCATTCTCGTTGGCATACATGTTAAGTAAAATGTTTGCATCAATGGCCTGACCCTGGTCACCAAGTTGTAAATAAACCTTAATTTCAGCAAGCATTTCCTGGCGCTCCTGCTGGCCGCCATAAAAAACAGTGGACTGGCCGTTGCGGCTGAACTCGTAGGTGGCAGGAGTGGTGACAGAAGGGGTGGACTCATCATCCGAACTGCAGCCGGCACTCAGGAAGAGGCCGGAAAGCATAATAAAGGGCATTATCAATCGCTTCATTCCGTTATATTTATTTAGATTAATTACAAATAACGAGACAAAGATACGAGTGATACGTTTACAGCCAAGAGTAGGATGTAAAAAATTTATGAAAAATTAATCTGCTAGGTAGGCGCGTTGCCGGGAGGGTACATCTGGGCGAGAGTTTGTCCGCCTTTGATACCGAAGTCCAGTGTTCTGATAGGAAATGGAATCGTAATACCATGCTCGTTAAAGGCCGCTTTGATATTTTTTATTCCATCGCTTTGGGCCTTCATGTAATCTGGAAGGCGCCGGAAATTGACCCAGTACCGGACAACAAAATTAATAGAACTGTCCCCGAATGACGTATAGAAAAATTCAACGGGCCGGTCGCGCTTCAGGTAGTCGATTTTTTTAATCGCCTCGAGCACGACAGTTTCTACATCAGGCAGCGTTTCTCCGTAGGATATTCCGCACGTAAGGTCGATGCGACGTATGCCATTAATGGTAAAATGCCGGTAAGGATTTTGAAAAATTATTCGATTGGGGATGACCACATCCTGACCTTGTGGGTCATATATCGTTGTAGACCGCAAACCGATTTGCGTTACTGTGCCCAAAATGTCATTAGTTTCAATAATATCGCCAACGTTTATCGGGCTATGAATGGCCATGGATACACCGGAAATTAAGTTGGAAGCGGCATCCTGAAATGCCAATCCCAGGGCAAGACCAATAATACCGATACTGGCCAGGACAGAAGTTACCGCCTTATGCCAGCCCATTACTTCCAGGGCAATGACAAGACCGATCAGAATAATTAAAAAGGAAGTAATGGCCAGGGCCAGGTCAACCGCCGACCGGTTGCTTAAAAATCGTGTCAGTATTCTGGACATGACATTGCGAATGGTTTTGGCAATGATCCAGAAGGTAATAACAATCAGAATGGCGATGACAAAATTGGGCAGGAGCTTTACAAGCTCTTCGTACCAACCCTGAAGTTTATCCAGCACGAGCTGGGTGGACTTATCTATATTCGAAAACATAATTCTCAGTCTATCCCTTAAAGATATTAATAATTGGGCACATCCGTGAATTCCTGCCGGAGGGAATTTTCATGTATCTTTACTTCATGCTGTCATACCCGTACATTCTTTTCATTGATACGGAAACGTCTGAAAAACCCCGTTCATGGGAGGCTCCGCCAACCGAATCAGACAAATGGCCTTACATTGTACAAATTGCCTGGCGTATTTATGACTATGAAGAGAGATTAATTTCCGCACGTGAATTTTTCATAGAAGCCAAAGACTATTCCATTAAAGAAAAATCCCGAAGGATTCACGGCATAAGTGAAGAGATGGCGAATGCGCGGGGTGTCGCCCGAAAGGAAGCGCTTAAGGCCTTATACAAGGATTTGAAACGGTACAAACCCTTGATTGTTGGCCACTTTGTTGCCCTTGACCTGATTATGGTCCAGGCAGGCTTTACCCGGGCTGGAATAAAGAATATCATTCCTGAGTACAAGGCTTTCTGTACGATGCGGGCTACGTCAGACTACATGCAGATGAACGACCGTAATTACCCGCAGTTGGGAGAATTATATCAGATTCTTTTCAAGAAGAAAATGATCAGGGAACACAACGCGGCGGGTGATGTGCAGGCTGTGGCGGAATGTTTTTTTGAATTGGTGAGACGTGACGAGATCAATGACAAGATAGTGGCATTGCAGGCGAAAGAGTTTCAGAAAAATCGTACGAAAAAAGGAAAAACCGGATGCGGCCTGCCGGTCTTAACGTTTTGGTTGCTAATTATTTTACTGCTCTGGATATGGTAAACAAGTTTGAGGAGATACTTCGTGGGATAACCCCGTTCAATTTACTCCCGGAAAATGAAATTACTTTTCTCGCAAAGTCGGTGAATGATTTCTCCTTTCCAAAAGAGAAGATTCAATATCATCAGGATTACACCAAATTAAAAAGTGTGGATGTCATCATTGAAGGATCCTATCATGTGTTCTTCTATGACGGGCAGAGGAATAAAAAAATGATTGAGGAATTGGGTCCGGGATCCGTCTATGGTGCCTTGTCCATTTTGTTCAATAAAAGAAGATCGATCAGAACGGTTATTGCCCGTGAGGGCACACGCGTTCTGGCCATTGACCGGAAAGTATTTATTGATCTGACGGCAAAATATGAAGAGTTTGCCAGGTACTTCTCGACGGAATTCGGTCGAAATATGCTGATGGACGATTTTGCCAATGCCATTCGTCTAAAGCCGGGCGAGATGGCAAATTATGTGGCCTCTGATCACTTTTTTACCAAAACATTAAAATCAATTCAACCCCGTCCGCTTAAATCCTGTAAGCCTTCCATTGCCATTCATCAGGCAGCTAAAATTATGACGGATAACCGGATAAGCTGCCTTTTTGTAAGGGGTAAGGAAGGAAGGATATTAGGATTTGTTACTGATATTACTTTACGGGAAGAGGTGGTCGCCCGACAGGTCC
>CAYGOW010000177.1:0-7572 GCA_964351425.1 uncultured Roseivirgaceae bacterium | reverse complement strand
CTGGTCCAATTCAAGAATTTTACCCCCTTGCCGCCGTTCGACAACATTCACCTCCAGGCTATTGTCCTGAACTTCCCTGGTAGCTTTCTTTTTTATTTCTTCAAAGGCATCGATACGATATTTGGCCTTGGTGCCGCGTGCCTTTGGCTGACGTCTTATCCACTCAAGTTCCTTTCGCATCAGATTTCTGGATTTGTCTACTTCGGCGGATTCCAGTGTCCTTCGCTCCTCCTTCTTTTCCAGATAATAGGAATAATTGCCCTGGTAATGATACAAATTACCACCTTCCAGCTCCATGATTTCATTCGTTACATTCTCAAGAAAATAACGGTCGTGTGTGACCATGATGATGGCCATATTGCTCGTTGAAAGGTATTCCTCGAGCCATTCTATGGCATCCAGGTCCAGGTGGTTGGTTGGCTCATCCAGAATAACCAGATCAGGCTGCTGCAGCAACGCACGCGCAATACCCACTCTCTTTCGTTGTCCGCCGGACAGGCTCGACATTTTTTGATCCAGTTGATGGATACCCAGTTTACCAAGAATTTCCTTTACCTGAAATTCATAATTCCAGGCGTTTTGCGCATCCATTTCACTCACCAACCGGGTCAGCTGGTCCGAATGATCCTGGTCGCCCGGCAACGCTAATGTACGTTCATACTCACGGACAAGGGAAATAACCGGATCATCAGACATCATCACGGCATCAAGCACTTCGGCCTCCGGATCAAACTCGGGTAATTGAGATAAATAGGCAATGGAAAGTCCATTGGCATAGGCAACTTCGCCTGTTTCAGGCACCTCAACACCTGCCAGTATCCTCAACAATGTTGACTTTCCACACCCGTTTATGCCAACAAGAGCGATTTTCTGTCCCTGGGAAATGCCCAGTGATATGCCGCTAAATAAAACCTGGTCACCAAAGGATATGCCAAGGTTTTCTGCTGAAAGGTAATTCATTGGACAAAACTACGCATTCGGCCACGAAAAAAAGCATGCCCTAAAGCATCTACTGATTGCCGGGAACATGAATGTCCCAACGAAATAAAATACTGTCTGCCTGTCGCAACGAATCGTATTTATGGCGCCATAAGGCATCCGGTTTAATCATTGGGATGCAATCGGATAAATCAGGCTGTCCTGCATTCACCCAGGAAGTGAACCATATATCCGCGGTCATTTTTACAGATTTTCTGAATTGTTCTTCCACCATGCCGGCCAACCGACGGTGATACCGCCGGGCAAAATTTTCATTAAATACCGACTGCATGCGTGCTCCGCGAAAGTCAAATCCCTTTATCTTATCGGCGCCTATTTCCTTCGCTACCTCCTGTTCCAAAAGAAATACGGAATCCACTTTCAGGTGTGCCTGCCTGATCGCCTGCCATGTTTGTTCAAAAGGATTGTCCAGGTATGCCGCCCGTCCGACAAACAAATCATATTCCTCAAAAAATATTTCCGGCAGCCGCGATTCCCATAAGGCATGAATACCCACTTGCCCGGTTTGTTCACCGTCATAATTTGCTGTCGTATGCAATGGCACGTGAGCATCCGCTATGTAATGCCCCAGGTCAGCGGATATACGCAGAATCTCACGACCATTCTTCAACCTGAAGGCATTGGTTAAAGCATAGCGGAGACGGTTAATATGCCACGGAACCATACCCCGCGCAAAAAGGGTATCCCGTGTAAAGCGCCTGACTGCCTCCTCCCAGGATATCATCAACGAATCGCTTCCCGGGTAGCGATCGAGGTCAATATAATGCCGGGGTGCCTCGTTGGCAACAATATGCCGGCGACGATCAGGATCAACGGAACGCCGAACCAGTTCGTCCAAATGTCGCTTGTAAAAAACGACCATTTCCGGCGGCAAAGAAAAAATAGCCACACGATTAATATGGCGGTGCATGAAAAATCCCCAATTCGGCCTTTCTGAAGGATTATAAGCCGGGATATGGAAACAACTACCAAAGATGACAAGGAAGAGAAGCATTCTCCCAATAAAAAACACGTGGCGGACAATGAAATATTATGAGAACAAATTTTGCTTTAAATACTTTTACACGTAAATTTGCACACTCAAAAATAAAAGGTAGTTGAACAAAAGAGATTATGGCAAATCATAAATCAGCCTTAAAAAGGATCAGGTCGAACGAGGCAAAGCGTCTAAAAAACAGGTATCAGCACAAAACCACGCGTACATACATCAAGCAACTGGTGAATACGACGGACAAGGCGGAGGCCCAGGAACTGCTGAAAAAGGTAGTATCGATGATTGACAAACTTGCCAAGAAAAATATTATTCACAAGAATAAAGCGGCCAACAAGAAAGCCCAGCTCACCAAAATGGTGAACGGACTGTAGTCGTTTCGTTCTTTGGACATCAAACCCCGGTCAATCGCCGGGGTTTTTTTATGTCTGCCTGTCAAGGCTGAATTTGGTTTGTCCGCCGTACCCGCTAGCATTGTCAGATGGCGGAAACTACATTAAAGATCAAACAATGGGCGGCGATAGACCGGCCGCGGGAAAAAATGATAACGCTCGGCCGCAGCGGACTCACGGAAACCGAGTTATTGGCCATTCTGCTTGGGTCAGGCACGCAGCGTTATTCCGCTTTTCAACTGGCACAACAGGTACTTGAAAAAGTTGAATATGACTTAACCCGTTTGGCCAGGCTCGAGATTGACGAGTTGACACACGTTGACGGCATCGGTGCAGCGCGGGCCATAGCGATTGTCAGTGCGATGGAATTGGGCCGTCGCAGGATTTTACACGAAGCGCGTAAAAAACATAAAATCACCTGTTCACATGATGCCTATGCCCTGTTGAGGAGTGATCTGATGGATCTGAATCACGAAGAATTCTGGGTTTTATTGTTAAACCGAAATCACCAGGTTATCCGGAAATCAAACATCAGCCGCGGAGGTGTATCCGGGACGGTGGTTGATCCTAAAATAATTTTCAAGCAAGCCCTGACACATTTAGCCTGCGCCTTGATAGTTGCACACAATCATCCTTCAGGCCACTTAAAGCCAAGCAAAGCTGATATCTCGCTTACGGAGAAACTCAAGGAAGCCGGTCGGCTTTTGGAAATTCCGGTGCTGGACCATCTGATATTAACAAATGAAGCCTATCTTAGCTTTGCAGATGAAAACCTGATGTAATCATGAAGAAATGGATATTTGTAGGTACCCTGATTGTGGTGGTGCTATCAGTCGTATATACCTTCTTTGGCAGTGAAGATCCGGAAAGTTTCAGGGAGGAAATCATGGAATTGCGGGAGGATACGGACCGTTTCATGCAGTATGCCGAAGATTCTCCATTTCATGATAGTGATGTTAATTATAAAGGATTATCCTACTTCCCCCCTGACCTGACCTATAAAATTGTGGCCAGGTTTGAGCCAATAGATAACCCCGAAATCATGAAGTTGCCTACCAACGACGGGAAATCACAGGAATACCTGACCTATGGGTATGCCACCTTTACGCTACAGGATACCACGGAGCGGGTATTATTACTTGAGAATGTTCAGGAAGAAAAAATATTCCTGCCGTTTGGAGATGCAACAAGTGCCCGTGAAACATACGGCGCCGGACGTTATCTGGATGTATCCCATAACGGGGGACGTACTATCGTACTGGACTTCAACAAAGCCTATAATCCTTATTGCGCTTATATTTCTTCCTTTTCCTGCCCTCTTCCTCCCCGGGAGAATTTATTGTCCGTCGCCATTCTTGCCGGCGAGAAATCATACGAATAATCAACTGGCCGGATTTGGTAATAATTTTCTTCAGGAATCTGAAGGATTTAAAAGATGAAGATCTCCCTTAATTGGCTTAAGGAATATATAGATATCACCGAATCCCCGGAGAAAACCGGTAAGCGCCTGACAGATACCGGTCTGGAGGTAGAGGGTCTGGAACATATTGAGGCGGTCCCCGGCGGCCTCGAGGGCTTGGTTATCGGCGAAGTACTCACCTGCTCTACTCACCCAAATGCAGATAAACTTCAGTTGACCACGGTTGCGCCCAATGTGGCAGCAGGTCAAAAAGTAATTATCGCAACCGTTGGTAGTACACTGTACACTACAGGAGGAGATTCTTTTAAAATAAAAAAGACTAAGATTCGGGGAGAAGTATCCGAAGGAATGATTTGTGCTGAGGATGAAATTGGCATCGGTACAAGCCACGACGGAATCATGGTGTTGTCAACTGACCTGCCCAATGGCACACCAGCCAGGGAATTATTTGACCTGGAGGATGAGTATATCATTGAAATCGGATTAACACCTAATCGCGCGGATGCCGCCTCCCATATCGGTGTGGCGCGTGACCTGCGTGCCGTACTAGGCAAAGAGGTCAACTGGCCGGATATCAGTCAATTCACCGAGGGCAAAGGCCGTCCCATACAAGTCACTGTGGAGAATCAGGAGGCATGTCCGCGATACAGCGGCATGACCATTGAGAATCTGAAGGTTGGGCCTTCTCCGGAATGGATGCAAAAGCGATTGCGAAGTATCGGTCTTACGCCCATCAATAATGTGGTGGACATTACGAATTATGTGCTCCATGAAACCGGACAACCGCTTCATGCCTTTGATGCTGATAAAATTACTGGCGATCATGTACGGGTAAAAACACTACCTGCCGGGACTACTTTTACCACATTGGATGAAAAGGAACGTAAATTACAGGAGAATGACCTGATGATCTGTGACGGGAATGAAAAAGGTATGTGTATCGCCGGTGTTTTTGGCGGGATGCATTCTGGTGTAACAGAGAATACGACACGTGTTTTCCTTGAAAGTGCTTACTTTTCAGCCGATTATATCCGAAAAACAGCTCAATACCACAAACTGAAAACGGATGCCTCTTTTCGCTACGAACGGGGTACTGATCCGGAAGGAACTGTATTTGCATTGAAGCGGGCAATTCTGCTCATGCAGGAACTTGCCGGGGGCACAGTAGCTTCGGAACTGATCGATATATATCCCAATCCAGTCAAGCCGTTTACCGTTCAGGTGACGTACGCGCATATTGATCGCTTGATTGGTGTTTCACTGGATAAGGATACCATTGAGAAAATACTGGTATCATTGGATATCGAACTTACAGATAAATCCGCATCTGGCTTTACCGCTATTGTGCCGGCCTACCGGGTTGATGTAACGAGGGAAGCCGATGTGATTGAAGAAATACTGCGCATCTATGGATTCAACCAAATTGAACTTCCGGAATACGTATCCAGTGACTTTCTTGCCGAATTCCCAAAAACGGATCCTGATAAGACCCAATCGGTCATTTCACAGGCATTGGTGGCCAATGGATTTTATGAAATTATTACAAATTCGCTGACCCGACCTGGGTATGCAGTAGACAGCCCTGATCTGGATGAGTCCAAATCGGTTGAGATCCTGAACAAACTCAGTGAGGAGTTAGGGGTCATGCGCCAGTCATTATTGCACAGCATGCTTGAAGTTGCCGGACATAACATCAACCGGCGGCAGTCAAATCTTCGTCTTTTTGAATTCGGTAAAGAATATTTTCACGAAAAAGATTCGTACCGGGAACAGCGGCGATTAGGGATACTTCTTACCGGGGACATGGTTGAAGAGCATTGGTCACAAGAACAACGCAAAACAATGTTTCACGACCTTTCAGGGGTGGTTAAGCTGGTGTTGAATCGGCTCATAGGTGATCAGTCAGTGCCTAAACCAATCCATTCTTCGCCCTTTCAATATGGGTTGGAATACAGGATAAATGGTGATTTAATTGGCTCATTTGGAAAAGTAGCGGATACCATTTGCAGGAAATCCGGATTAAAACAGGAAGTCTTCTATGCAGATCTCGACTGGGACTTGATTTTAAAGAAATCCGCGAAGCGTATTGAATTTCGTGAGGTACCGAAATTCCCTGAAGTTCGCAGGGATCTGTCATTAGTTATTGATAAATCGGTAAGTTTTACCGAAATTGAAGAATTGGCGTATACTACAGAACGCAAATTTCTGCAGAAACTACAGGTATTTGACGTCTATGAGGGGAGTAAAATAGGAGAAGACAAGAAAGCATACGCCATCAACTTCACCCTTCAGGATCCGGAAAGGACCTTGCAGGACAAAGTTATAGACAAAACCATGAACAGGCTGATGCAGGCTTTTGAAAAAGACTTAAATGCATTAATCAGAAAATAAAATGAATCAGGATCTTCTCCGTAATCAACTCAACTCATTAGACAGAAAGTTAAACCTATTGCTGGCAGAGCATAAGCGAGTGAAGCAGGAATTGGCCCAAAATCAGGCCGAGAATGCCAGTTTGCGCGAAGATTTAAAGGCCAAAGACGAGCAAATCGCCAGCTTTCAAAATAGGATTAAAATTAGTAAGATTGTAGATAGAATAGATACAGATGGAGAAGACTCCACTGAGTTGAAGAGGAAACTTGATGACTATATAAAAGAGATCGATAAGTGTATCGCATATCTTAGCCAATAACCCCATGGAAGAATTATCTATAAAAATAAAGATTGCAGACCGGGAGTACCCTATGAAGGTAAAGCCGGCAGATGAGGAGCGGGTACGTAAGGCTGGGAAAAATATAAATGAGCGGATCAGAATGTACCGCGAAAAATTCGGTATCGACGATAAACAGGACTTACTTTCAATGGTTGCTTTTGACTGCCTGATTGATAAAATGGAAGCGGAAGAAACCAATTATGGGGTAGACGAAACTGTGCTGGAGAAAATTACGGAGTTAAACCAAAAAATAAGCCACTCACTTTAGTCACTATTTTCTTTTCATTTCGGAGCCATTTGTATCAATAACCCGGTGTTCCGGCTTTAACGAATTCTTCTTATCAGTCGAATAAAGCCACCACCTCAACCCAACACGAACAATGGCAGAATTAATATATTATGTCCTCACCGGCATCATTTTCCTGGTAGCCGGAATTCTTTTAGGCAAATTTCTGGCCGCCCAAAGCAACAAAAAGAAAGAAGCCAAACTCAAAGCTAAAGCCGAAGGCATCATTCAGGAAGCAAAAAAGACAGCTGAAAGTATCAAGCGGGATAAGATGCTTGAGGCCAAAGAACACTTCCTCAAATTGAAAAGTAACTTCGAGGAAGAAGCTGCGAAAAAGAAAAATATTCTCATCACCAATGAGAATAAACTCAAACAAAAAGACCAGCACTTATCAAAAGAATTTGAGAAACTGAAACGTGGGCGTTCGGAGGTCGACGAATTAAAAGAACAGCTCACCAATCAGCTGGAAGTAATTAATATCAAGCGGGCGGAGATCGACAAATTCAATGAACAAAAGGTTTCCATTCTTGAAAAAATATCCCATCTCACGGCCGACGAAGCGCGTGAACAATTGATCGAATCAATGCAGGATGAAGCACGGACCAAAGCCTCATCCCTGGTCAAAGACGTATTGGAAGAAGCTAAACTCAGCGCGACCAAACAAGCCAAGAAAATTGTTTTAGAAACCATCCAGCGTACGGCCACCGAGCACGCTATTGAAAATTGCGTTTCCATTTTCAACATTGAAAGCGATGACATCAAAGGCAAGATCAT
>CAYGOW010000176.1:0-7625 GCA_964351425.1 uncultured Roseivirgaceae bacterium | reverse complement strand
TCCCATCCGGGTTTTAAGTACTTCTGCCGGTTGAAAACCTGAAAGGATCCTGGAGGGGTAAAAACCAGCCAGAAAGGTGATCAGGAGGATCAATATTCCCATGCCAATAAGCATTTCCTGACTGAATAATGCCCCAAATGAATATTGCTTGCCCATTAATTCGTTGAAATAAGGAAGAATTAATTCTGACACCAGGGCAACCAACGCAAAAGATATCAAGGTGATCAGTAGGACTTCAACCTGAAACTGCCAGAAAATGGCACGACGAGACGAACCTACAATCTTTCGCATACCGACTTCTTTCGCCCGGTAAACGGATCGCGCCGTAGACAGGTTAATGTAATTGATGCAGGCAAGTAACAAGACAAAGAGGGCAATAGCTGCCACGAGATATACTCTTTCGATTGAGCCTGTCGGACCAAATCCATTCCCCAGCTCAGACTTTAAATAAATGTCTGTCAAAGGAATAAATCCAACCGTAAAATCAACCCCAAGCTGATCCATCATCTCACCTACCTCGTCGCGGTAAATTTCGGCAGCTTTTGTCTCAAAAGCTGAAAAATCCGCACCTTCTCTGAGCAACAAATAATTCCTGACATTAAAGTTGCCCCAGCCATCCCCCCCGGTATAAGTAAAGGAAGGATCCAGGCGTTCATACGTCGTAAATGAAATAAGTCCTTCAAACTGCATATGGGATTGGGAAGGAACATCCTCGATGACCGCTGTCACTTCAAATTCCAGTGAATCCTGAAGGGTAATCAACTTGCCAAGGGCATTTTGATTTGGAAAATAGGATTCACGCATGGATCGGGTCAGGACGATTGAATAAGGCTTTTCAAGCGCTTCATCAATACTTCCTTCCAGGAAGTCAAAGCTGAAAATCTCAAAGAATTCATCACCGGCATAGAATAAATCGTGCTGATAGCGTTTATTCTCATGGTTGACGAGCATTGCTGCGCCTGCCCTCCGGGTATAGACAGTCTTTTCCACTTCAGGAAATTCATCTGCCAGGATTTTTGCTACCGGCCAGCTATTGGTTTCGATTCCCCCGCCATTTGCAGATCGGGTAACTATCTTATAAATCCTGTCCTTTTTCTCGTGAAAATTATCATAAGACACCTCATCAAGGACAAACAGCATGATGAGTACGGTTACGGTTAACCCAATGGAAAGGCCAACGATATTTATCAGCGAGTACACCTTGAATCGACGAAGATTCCGGAAAGCGATCTTTACGTAGTTTTTCAGCATACCTGGTAACCTATCCAAAAGAATGCCAGCTATGACTATCCCCTATAAATGCCTGTATTACCCTGTTTGTCAGGATCAACTGTCCATAATCGTAGCGAATATGTCCGTTAACGGACGCCTACAACTCTTCCAATGAATAAAGCGTACAACTAGTATATGCGGTATACAGCTATTTTTATACTTGCCGGGATATTCATGGCTTGCCAGGGGCAGACACCCTCCGATCAGGTCACCAAACGTTTGGTTGGCGGCCCCTGTGAAGGATGCGAAGCTGTATTTGAAGGGACCGCCACTTCCAACTCCGATACCCTTCCCGGATTTCATTCAGGCGCACCTCAATTGTTATTGAAAGGGACTGTGAAAAATTTGGACGGTCAACCGGCTGAGAATGTCGTGGTGTATGCATACCATACAAACCAGGAGGGAATTTATCCGACCCGTGAATCCGATACAGGCTGGGGCCGTCGGCATGGCTTTATACGTGGATGGGTAAGGACGAATGCCGATGGATACTTTGCTTTTTATACAACCCGACCAGCAGGCTATCCGAAGAGTTCGGCCCCTCAACATATACACCTGTTGGTGCTGGAGCCTGATGGCAGATATTATTATATTGACGCTATTCATTTTACCGACGACGAGCGACTTACTTCTTCAATGACCGGGAAAATGGAATGCCGAGGGGGCAATGGCGTAGTCACTCCTGAACTGAAAAATGGTATGTGGGTTGTTACCCGCGATATTACACTTGGTCAGAATATACCGGACTATTAATCAGGTATGATCTTTATTTCACCTTCTGTCCACCCTGCTCCCGGGAGGTGAAAATCAATTTGGGTCTTTTCTGATAGCTCAACAAGCTGATTTCGCAAATCAATACTGCGTAATCCAACTAGTTCCCGTCTTGCATTTACTTCAGCCACTTCAGAAGCTGGTACATCATTGAGGATGCCATAACCAACACTGCCTTTTGTCACAATCAGGCACCATTCATTCATCAATGCCAAAGAAAAGGGGGCTATTTCTCCTTTATGCCATGCCTCTACCAGCATTGGGTATAAATTAGTAAATAAGGAATCCTCTGAATTATATTCCTTTGATATTGAATTATGGTGGGATAAGATGGTAGACATCCATAGCTCATTGCCAATGCGTTTTTCTCCGGGGTACCCAGAGTTAATCAACATATGACGGAGCTGTTGCACGTGCATTTCACTTTGTGGCGCAAATCTCCGCTCGGCATACCGATCCTGGGCATCGGAGGATAATTTAAACAATGCACCTAACGCTTTCCATTGATCCTTCCGAAACATGTCATGTACCACTTCCTTTTGCTGATTGTCGAGGCGCTCCGAATGCATGGTATTCCAGGCCTTGGCATTTTTCATCAGATCTTCCCATCGTGGCTCACCCTTTAGTCGATGGAGAATGCTGTGTTTCCTGACGGACTTCTTTGTCCACCCATTCTTTATTCCTTCCTCCAGGACCTCATACGCTACATCTTTCTGATCTACATAAACCGCCAGTTGAGCAGCAACCTGGTACTCATGCAAAAAGACAAAGTCAAACTCCTCAAACAATTTTGTGTACACAGACAAGGCTTGATCGAATTTCTGTTGTACCAGTAATCGTTCCGCTTCCAAAACCGATCGATGATAGGAGGCATAGTCCGGGGTCTGCGCAGTCAGTTGTATACTGACGAACAAGGTGAAAAATAATGAAAATAAGGTTCGTCCCGGCATTGCTGATTATTCTAATACATTTCACTTACTTTTACACTACTACGGATAACTTGGTCCTTGGTTAGAAAAAATACGACAAACACGAAGCGCTATTATGTCAATAAGTATTGTCGAGTGGATTGAAGAGCACTGGTTGATCGCCCCGTCGATCCAGATGAAAATCTTTTACAGCATCCTGGTGTTTCTCGTTTTGTCCCTGCTCAGGTACCTGGCCAACAAAGTGATTTACCGCACCATATCAAACGTGAAGGTGAGGTATATCTGGAAGAACGGTGTAAAGAATACGTTCTATGTGCTGATTATCCTGATCATTTTTACGATCTGGGTTGAAAATATCGGTTCACTGGCAACATTCCTGGGCCTTGTCAGTGCCGGTCTGGCCATTGCATTACAATCACCAATTGTCAACCTGGCCGGATATCTCTTTATTATTATCCGTAAACCCTTTGATCGGACAACACGCGGGAGATGTAATTGATATTCGTTTTTTTCAATTCACAATTAATGAGATTGGCAACTGGGTGGATGCCGACCAGAGCACCGGACGGATTATCCATATTCCCAACGGACAGGTCTTCAGTATCAGTCAGGCCAATTACAATCAGGGATTCACGCATATCTGGCATGAGATTGGTGTCATGGTCACTTTTGAAAGTAACTGGAAGAAGGCCAAGGAAATTCTGGAGAATATCATTAATACACACGCCGACCAATTGTCGGACCGGGCGGAGCAACGTCTCCTGGAGGCCTCAAAGAAATTCATGATCTTTTACAGTCAGCTTACGCCATTTGTCTATATCAAGGTACATGACAGCGGCGTGATGTTAACCATACGGTACCTGACCCTACCGAAACGAAAAAGGATTACCGAGCATAAGATCTGGGAAGACATCCTTGATCAATTCGCCGAGCAGGACGATGTTGACTTCGCCTACCCTACGCAGCGAATTTACTATAACCTGAAGGAGGGAAAACCCGGAACGGTTAAACCACCCCCTGAATTTCCGGATTAATCGAAACCCTTCAGCTCCTGTCTGATACTTTCCTTGAGAATATGTTGGATTCTGTCGCCCGTCTACATCGGCGAAGGATTCGGCTGTGGATATGATGCATGCCAACCGCCAACGCTTCGAGCTTGGGCTGTTCTTTCATACGATTACACATCTCGGTAAGACTGATCTCATTAAAGTTCTTGTAGTTTTCTTCAAGATTACAGGCAGCACGAATATGGCGCGGGAGAATGTGATTTACAACCAGATCTATGTCACCGATCGCGTAAGGAATATATTTACGAACTTTCCCGTCTCCAACCAGGGATGCCCGGATTTTCTTAAACAGAACAAGCATAGGGATGAATATAAAAAAAACCGGTAAACTACGTACCGGTTTTTTTCTGTCTAGTCTTCAGTATCCAACCCGCCTCGGCGATTCGGGGACCTTGGTTCCGGCCAGGTTCTTTGTTCGCCTGTCCTCGGATTAACCGGAAGAACACTTTTCTCACGTGAGGTTCTTTCCGGATCTTCTGATGCCATGTAGGTCAGGATAGCGGTAAGCATCGCATTATTTCTGACATCATCAAATACAATCTTATCATAGGTATCCAGGTTGGTGTGCCAGGTGTAGTTCCAGTAGTTCCAGCTCAGTGAACTCAATGAAATTCCGGGTGCCCCGGCGGCTACAAAAGACGCATAGTCTGATCCGCCACCCCCTGGTGTACCGGGAAAATTCGTTTCGATGTGGCGTGTAATGTCACGCGGCACGGCACTTAACCAACGCCCCAGGTATTCATAGGCATGCAGAAATCCCTGTCCACTAATATTCACCACTCGTCCCGTACCATTGTCCTGGTTGAAAAGAACCTGCAGGTTGTTTACAATTTCAGGATGATCCTCGACATAGGACCGTGAACCATTTAGCCCTTGCTCCTCACTGCCCCAGTGACCGGCAATAATTGTCCGCTTGGGGTTCGGATAGAGTTTTTTCAGGATTCGCATGGCTTCCATCATCACCAACGTACCGGTGCCATTGTCCGTTGCGCCTGTTGCGCCATCCCACGAATCAAAGTGGGCGGACAAAATAATGTATTCATCCGGCTTTTCCGTACCTGGTATTGTCGCAATCGTATTGAAAGTAGGCTGAGGGCCCAAATCCTTTGATTCTGCTACCACCCGGATCTCTGGTTTATCACCATATTCAGCCATTCGGTACAGCATGCCATAATCCTCCAGGGAAAGATCAACCGTCGGGATTTTATTGGTGTAGGCACTAGATATTTTATTTGCCCCAAACCCACGAGACCAGTAGCTCATAACAATCCCGACAGCGCCCGCTTCTTCCAGTGCAACGGGTAAGGTCCGCCGGTTGTACCCGGTTTTGGACGTGCGATCCTGCCATGACCGGGATAGGGCATCCCGCTCCTCCTTCATTTTCTCAAAAGATTCTTCGGTGGCAAATTCTTCCCAATTCTCATCGGGCCTGCCGGTTGGTTGAGGCATGGAGATCATGACAAATTTGCCCTTGGCATTGGGCAGCCAGGCCGCAAACGCAGCTGAATCAGCAACATCAGGTAGAATTATTGCTTCCGCCGTGACTCCTTTTTTACCTGTTCCCGGACTCCAGGCCAACATCATTCCATTCAGCGTTCTGACACGTGGGGCTACCATATCTATGTGGGTAATGCCTCGTTGCCATCCCCGCCATTCACCCCATTGTTCATTCTCTGCCTGAATTCCCCAGGCAGCATATTGATTCACTGCCCAGTCATGTGCATTTTTCATCTCAGGCGTCCCGACCAGACGTGGACCTACCACATCCAGCAACTCATGTGCAAGCCGCTCTAACTGAGAATTCTCATTCGCTTCTTTGACAATGGCATCCACCATGTCTTCCTGGGACTGACAAATCCCCGATAGCGAAATGAACAGTACAAATAATAATGTAATTGATCGCTTCATAATAATTAGGTTTCTTCGAAGCGTTAAACTACGAGATATGTATGAATCGAATGAATACTATTATACAAGTGGTTTACATGCCTGACAAAAAAATGCCCGATGCTGAAACCTTTTTATAAAGTCTTTCGTTTTAGTTGTATATACATCTATTATGAAAGATCCTAAATCACTTGATAGCAACATTCTTTTCCTGATCGGCAAGATCACCAAACGGATCCATGGCGCCGTAACTCAGGAATTCACCAACGCAGGGTACGACGTTACAGTAGAACAATTTTCTGTATTAGCATTTCTGTGGTATGAAGAAGGCGTCAATCAGCAGCGATTGGCGGAAGAACTGGACAGGGATAAGACGACAATCGCCCGAATTATCCGAAATATGGAGAAAAAAAACCTATTGATCAGGATTGCTGACAAAGCCGACCAGCGCAATAAACTCATTTATTTAACGACACTGGGAAAAGAACTCCAGGATAAAATGGTATTGACAGCCGGCAAGGTATACACGAAGGCCCTGCATTCCCTTTCGCAATCTGAACTATCCGACGGACTAGTCATTCTGAAAAAAATAAATAAAAATCTTGACTAATGATTATTAGTTGCATATACATCTTAATACAAACATCATGATACGAACAATCACACGTTATTTACTTCTGGTTATTGTGTTTACAATATGCTGGATGCTGGGGATGGGTATTGGTTTGGCGCTATTCCCATCGGACCTGATGTCAGAAGCGCAGAACGCGTCTTTTGACCCTATGATACTGGTTATTTCCGGGTTACACACAGCCATACTCTATCTTTATGTACGCCTGGCAGGATCACGTGGCTGGTCCATGATATTTCGACTGACCCTTATCTCATTTGGACTTACCTATTTCATTACACAGGTAGAGACATTATGGTTTATAGAATCCGTTCACATGGATATTGCCACGGTGAAGGGTCTACTATTCGGCGGGCTGCTGTCTTCCTTCCTCTTTTCATGGGTGTTAGTGAAAATCAGCGGTAAAGACACCCTACAAACGATGGAGTCATCCGTCGCCCCGAAGCCTCATTTTTCGTGGAAAACAAGCATCTTGTTCGTACTATTACTTATTGTGGTATGGCCCTTATTATATTTTCTGGCCGGCTATTATATTGCCTGGCAATCAGAAGCGGTGCGGGTGTATTATACGTCATCTGGTGAGTTGAAATCCTTTTACGACATGATGGTTAGTAATGTCAGGGATGGCCTGTATACCTTTCAGGTAATTCGCTCCTTCATTTGGTTGGGACTGGCCTTACTCATCTCTTATCCGATTCGTACACGATCTATCATCTGGCAAGTACTTATCACAGGAGGTTTATTCGCTATTCTTGGCAGCAGTCAGTTGTTACTGGAGAATCCGTTAATGCCAGAAGACGTTCGTGTTGTGCATTTGGTAGAGACAGCTATATCCACCTTTATCTGGGGAGGAATCCTTGGATATTTCCTGAATGGTGTTTGGTCGCATTCACAACAGGAAGTAGCTGTGAGTTTATAGCCCTGTGATGCCGCATAACAGCCAGGGCATAAAAAAACCCTGCAGTGAGCATAAGCTCTACTACAGGGTTAAACTTGTCGTGAAGTCAAGCGCAGCTTGTACTTCATGATAAAATCTGGCGACGACCTACTCTCCCACATGTTACTGCA
>CAYGOW010000175.1:4574-7627 GCA_964351425.1 uncultured Roseivirgaceae bacterium | reverse complement strand
CGACTATACGCTGGTTTATGAAACGGTGCCACTTGAGCAGTCTGTTTATCCACAGGGTAAATCCTTTGGTCAGTTGGTGAAGAATTACCTGAATGAATATTCATATGTTTATCACTGGTTGTTATCCATGAAGGGAAATTTGAGCAAACCGGAAAAGGATGAGTTGCTGCCACGATATTCAAAGGATATGAAAATACAATTAGACCGTATTGCCTATAACCTCGGGAAAATCAAAGCGTCTGCCGGAGATCGTACCGTGTATTGTTTTACCGTACCCTCAGAAATTGCAATAAGAAATAAGGAAGCCATACGGAATTGGATGTCATCTTTACAAGCGTATGAGGAAAGTCAGGGAATTATTTTTCTGGACATTCTTAATGTCTTTGACGGCTATAGCAGAGATGAGGTTTTCATGACATGTGATACCCACTGGAATGCTTTTGGAAACGAAAAAGTAGCGAGTCTGCTCTATACTGAATTTTATGGCAATTAAAATCCTGCATATCATCAAATCCCTTGGCCGTGGAGGCGCCGAAACTTTGCTTCCGGAAGCCCTGAAACTACATGACCGGAAGAAATTTGAATTCCATTACATTTATTTTCTTCCCTGGAAAGATCAGATGGTGGGGGAGATTGAACAGGCAGGCGGACAAGTCACATGCCTGGAAGCAAAGAATAATATTCAGCTGATGCTTCAATCCCGTAGTGTAATTGCCTATTGTAAAAAACACGGCATTGACCTGATTCATTGTCACCTGCCATGGGCCGGATTTCTGGGGCGTTGGGTGTATCGGAGAACAGGTATTCCTGTGCTCTACACCGAACATAACAAGCAGGAACGCTATCATCGGATTACTTACACGCTCAATAAATTCAGCTTCAATCAGCAATCTGCGGCCATAGCTGTTTCAGAAGATGTTGGTAGTTCCATTGAAGAAAATATTCATCCACGCATCCCGGTAAGAACGATTCTCAATGGGGTAAATACCCAGGCATTTTGTCGTGATCCTGCCGCAGGTCTTGCATTGCGTAAGTCATTGGGCATTGATGATAATGTTCCGGTTATCGGAACGATTGCGGTATTCCGCTTTCAAAAACGCCTGGTCGAATGGCTGCAGGTGTTCGCAGAGGTACAAGCAAAATATCCCAAGGTTCAGGGGATCATCGTGGGGGATGGCCCACTGAAAGAGGAGATTCTCCGGGAAAGAAGCCGCCTGGGACTCGAAGATTCAGTTCATATGGCCGGGTTGCAAACAGAGGTCAAACCCTACCTTTCGGCTATGGACATGTATATGATGACCTCTTCGTTCGAAGGTCTTCCAATCGCGTTACTCGAAGCGATGAGCATGGAATGCGCGGTGGTGAGTACAACGGCTGGGGGTATTGGTGAGGTAATTCGGGAAAATCAGGAAGGTCTTCTGGCCCCGGTTGATCAATGGCAGCACCTTGCCGATAAGATCCTTGCCTTACTGGAGAATGAACCAATGCGCGAACAGTTGGCGGCACAGGCACGACAGCGGGTCGTGGAAGCCTTCAGCATGCAGCGTATGGTCAGGGAACTGGAAGGAATCTATAAAGAATTCGCGCCGGTGAACCGCTAGTATTGCGTATATTCGTGATTCTTACAGAATTCGGTCGACGATGGAAATCCGTTCAGCTACACATGATGACATTCCTGCTATCCTTTCCTGCCTGAAACGCAGCCTGGGAGAAGTTTCCTCGCCCAAGACCCTGGCGTACTGGAACTGGAAACATATAGATAATCCGTTTGGGGAATCTCCTGTGCTCGTTGCGGTCGAAGGGGATAAAATTGTAGGTGTTCGGGCATTCATGCGCTGGAAATGGCGCTGGAAAGGGAAGAATTATAGTGCCTTGAGGGCGGTCGATACGGCCACCGATCCTGATTATCAGGGACAAGGCATCTTTAAAAAACTTACCTTATCACTCGTGGATTCGTGCAGTAAGAATGGCGATGACTTTATTTTTAATACCCCCAACAAGCAGAGCAAACCTGGTTATTTAAAAATGGGATGGTCTGAGGTAGGAAAATTGCCGGTTCGATTAAAGATTCGGCGTCCATTTTCCATGATTAGAAATTATTTTGGGAAGGAGGTTAATTTGCCGGTAGTGGATCACGCACTCCCCATGTTTAACCTGGAAACAGCACTAAGAAATTTTGATGACTCCATCGCCCGATATCCCCGTCCGAGCGGACTTTACACCCTCAAGAACAAGGCCTATCTGACCTGGCGCTATGTGAATTGTCCGATCATGCACTATTACGGTTACCTGGAAGGGGAGGGTGACGAACAGGCCTTGCTGATCTTCTATCCGAAAAAACAACGCTTAGGGGTTGAATTAAGGGTTTGTGAAATTATGGCCAATAATCCATTGGCGCTTAACCGGCTTAAGCGTTCGCTACGTATGATAGAGCGCCGGTTTAAGCCTGATTATTGGTCCGTGGCAAATCTGGGAGACTCTGTGTTAACGGATGCTGTGAAGAGTGCCGGGTTTGGCAAAGCAAGAAAAGTCGGGCCAGTTGTAACCTTGCGGTCATTGCGTGACCATATTCCGGTAGATTGGTATGAAATCAATCCCTGGGATGCGACATTGGGAGATTTAGAATTGTTCTGATGGTCTTCGGTATTATCATATTGCTCATTCTTTCTGCAGTTTCTTTCTCCATTATAAATTCAATTGGGAAGAAATATCCATTTACAAGCGTGTCATTCATGCGATGGATATTCTATATGCACCTCGTAATGAGTTTTGCGTATTATTTATACGCGGTTTTTAATCCCTCTGATTCTGCATTTTATTTTGAGAAAATCATGACCGACTACAGAGGGCCAACCTGGGGTGATTTTTATGGGACCAGTACCACGTTTATCGAATGGTTCGGTTATCCGTTTATACGCTGGTTTGGATTTACCTATGAAGCGATGATGGCGTTATTTTCATTCATGGGTTTTCTTGGATTCATTTATTTCTATGTCTTTTTTAAGGAAAACATCCGATTTAAGCATAAATTCTTCAATTACGATCTGGTAGGT
>CAYGOW010000175.1:0-4564 GCA_964351425.1 uncultured Roseivirgaceae bacterium | reverse complement strand
GTAGGTCTTGTCTTCTTACTCCCTAATCTTCATTTCTGGAGTGGTTCATTCGGGAAAGGGTCCATTATATTTTTAGGTATCGGGTTGGTATTCTTCGGAATGAGTTCCATTTCCAAACGCTACCTGGCCTTGATAATTGGCGGACTGATTGTCTACCATGTCAGACCACATATTATGTTTGTAATTCTCGCCTCTGGTTTGATTGGTTTTACATTCTCCAGTAAAGGAATTGCCACCTCCACCAGAATCGCCATGATCGGATTGGCAGCAGTAGCCTTTTTCTTTATATATCAGGATGTATTAACCATGGTGGGAATTGATCAAGGCGAGGAATTAAATCAGGGCCTTGATTTGACCCACCGTGCAGAGGAATTGACCAAGGCAACTTCAGGGGTTGACATTACCAGCTACAGCCTTCCCATGCAGGTATTTACGTTTCTTTTTCGGCCCCTATTCATTGATGCTCCCGGAATGTTGGGGCTCTTTGTATCCGTGGAGAATATATTCTACCTGATTATGGCATTAAAAATTCTGAATCTGAAGGGATTACGCCACATCATTAATGGAAATTTCATGGTTAAAACCGCCTTTTTCAGCTTCATAACAGTATCCATTGCACTGGCTCAAATCAGTGGCAACCTGGGCATTGCCATCCGGCAAAAAAGCCAGGTTATGATTCTTTTCTTATTCGTGGTGATTTCATTCCTTGACAACCAGAAGATGCAACAGTACCTACAGTTTAAAGCCAATAAACGACGAAAAGAAAGGCTGAGACAAAATATGGCAACCCAGCCTTAATTTTTTTCTTTAGGCTGATAGAAAGTTTTTACCGCATTATTCCCATAAATTACTTCATTATCACCCAGTTCTATATCGTTGCACCTGGTGGCGTAAATAAGTGACATATTTCTGAGTTCCTGGCCCATTATCTCGTTCCCATCTGCAACAAAGCCATCCACCTGAATTAATCGCCAAATACCGCCATTGCTTGTTCCATATAACTTCGTGGACTTATTGTTCCTGAAAACATATGGACCCTGACGGAATTTATTGGTTTTGTTACCTATCCAAATATTGGCGCCACAATTCATTAAATTGTCTTCAACAACGATATTCCCTACCTTGCCTTTGCTGCTTCCTGCGGCGATCCAATTCAATCTGCGGCCGCCGAATGTATTATTCACTATCTTAACATTCTTCACTTGTTGTTTGTCATTATTTGGCTCAAGATCAATATGTGACCTTCGAATCGCATCAAAGGAGCAATCCTTGATAAGGATATCATGTCCGTCCACTATGGCAATGCCCTGCCGTCCGTTTTTTTGAATTCTGGCATTTGTGATTTGAATTTCAGAGGAATTGTTGTTTATATAAACCCCGTCGCCATAAATATGACTTAGTTCAACTTTATCTAGTAGAATATTTTTTGAATAATGAATTTCAATGGCATGCTGGGCTTCCAGTTTAGGATTATATGCGTCGGGCTGGGTGCCTCCATTTTTGTGTGGTCCCCAAATGACAAGTCCTGTAATTTCAATGCTGTCGCTTCGGTTAATGACCAGGTGAGATCGATTCCTGGGCCACTTGTTTCGGTAAACTGACAGGGTCGGTTTGCTATTTTCACCGGTTGTTTTAGACCGAATGGTAAAACCGTTAAACCGGAATGAAATGTTTTTTTTACTCTGAATGATTAAGGATTCCTCATATACCAACGTGTCGGGTTCGAATTCAACAATAGAATTGTCAGGCAGTTGATTAATAAATTCCTGAATATCCGACCCATCGTATTTAATAGTTGCCTGGCCACTAACGTTACCGGCTATAATCATAATGGTAAATAACGCAGTAATGAATACTTTCATACTCTTTTAATTTAATTTCAATAGTGCTTCATCCAAATAGTATGCCTATTATTTGAAAATACGAAATTATTAATTTAATAAGAGCTCCGAGTCTTTATCTTTGCCCCATGCCATCCCGTTTTATCATATCCCTCGACTTTGAGCTCCACTGGGGCGGAAGCGAAAAATGGGACCTGGATTCTCTCCGGCCGTATTTCCAGCGTACACGCGAGGCAATTCCGGAAATGCTTCGGCTGTTTTCTGCTCATGATGTCCATGTCACCTGGGCGACGGTGGGTTTCCTCTTTCATGCCTCCCGGAATGAGCTGCTTTCTTCTTTACCTGCACAGCTGCCTACGTACAAGGCCCCGATTGCGGCATATGATTATCTCTCCTCACCGGGCATAGGGGAGGATGAAGACGATGACCCATTCCATTTTGCCCCGTCGCTGATCAGGCGTATTATCAAGACAGACGGACAGGAACTGGCCACGCACAGTTACAGCCATTATTACTGCAATGAGGCCGGACAAACCCCGGAACAGTTTCGTGCTGACTTACAAGCGGCTCAGAAGGTGGCACGGGAAAAATTTAACACGACCTTGAAGTCACTGGTATTCCCACGTAATCAATTCAACGAGGCGTATTTAAAAGTTTGCCGGGAGGAAGGAATCACCTCAGTCCGCTCGAATCCAAAGGACTGGTTCTGGCACATCGACAGCACCCAGGCAGAATCACGCTGGAAGCGGCTCGTCCGTGGGGCAGACGCATTCCTGCCCATCGGAAAGCGCAGCAGCTTCTCCGAACAGGAAATCAGTCCGCAAGTCCCTCTGCTGATTCCTGCCAGCCGGTTGCTACGTCCGTATTCGCCGCGTGAGGCTAAATTGAATGGCTGGAAACTGAACCGTATCTTCAGGGAAATGGAAGAAGCGGCCAGGGCAGGGGAGGTCTACCACCTCTGGTGGCACCCGCATAATTTCGGAAATGAAACAGAACGGAATCTTGAGGACCTGGAGAAAATTCTCACCCATTACCAGCAACTGAATAAGCAATACGGTATGCAGTCTGTAACCATGGCAGAGTTTACCGAATCCCTTTTGCATGAAAAAGCCTAAACTCGTACGGATAACGACGGTGCCTATCTCGCTGAATTTGCTGATTCGGGGACAGATGAAGTTTATGCGCGAAAAAGGGTTTGAGGTGTATACGGCCAGTGCAGAGGGTCCGGAGATCGACGAACTGACGACCCGCGAGGGCGTACCGCATAAGATATTCCCGCTAACGAGGAAAATCACTCCGCTGACAGACACCAGGGCATTATGGGAACTGGTCCGCTGGTTCCGGGAAGTACAGCCCGACATTGTTCATTCGCACACCCCCAAGGCAGGTCTCATCGCCATGATGGCGGCACGCATGGCCGGTGTCCCGCACAGGCTTCATACAGTCGCCGGGATGCCGCTGATGGAATCCTCCGGGGCCAAGCGGGCAATTCTCGAACGCGTCGAGGCATTGACATACGCTTGTTCGACCCGGGTTTACCCCAATTCCTATAACCTGAAAGAGTTTATTCAGGCGAATTTCTCCGTGTCACCGGATAAAATTAAGGTACTGGGCGCCGGGAGTTCGAATGGAATTGACACCTCCTGGTTTGAACGAACACCTGACATAGAAGTGCGTGCCAGGCAGATCCGCCAGCAATATGATATTCCGGAGAACGCGCCGGTCTTCTGTTTTATCGGGAGAATTGTGCAGGACAAGGGCATTAACGAACTAACGGCTGCCTTCAGGGAAGTGATAAAATCCGAGCCATCAGCACGGTTACTTCTGGTCGGCCCGTTCGAAGACCATCTTGATCCGGTTACAATAGAAACCAGGAAAGAAATAACCAATAACCCGGCGATCATCACCACAGGATTTCAGTCTGATATCCGGCCTTTTCTCGCAGCCAGCAACGTTTTTGTTTTCCCATCCTACCGCGAAGGCTTCCCGAATGTAGTGCTGCAGGCTTCGTGCATGGAACTGCCCTGCATTGTGAGTAATATCAATGGCTGCAACGAAATCATTGAAGATGGTGTGAATGGCCGGATTATACCCCCTAAGGAATCTGCCCCTTTGGCCCGGGCTATGGTAGAGCTACTGGAGAATGCCAATCTGCGTTGTCGTTGGGGCGGGGCCGCTCGAAGTCGCGTGGTAATGGATTTTGAACAATCCGTCCTTTGGGAAAAGATTCATAACGAATATCTTTCACTCCTGTAATGTACCGCAACGTCATTAAACCCCTTGCCGATATCACGGTGGCGTTTGTCGCCCTGCTGATCCTTTCTCCCATCTGGGTGCTGGTATTAATGCTGTTGCTGGTAGCCAACCAGGGGAAGCCCTTTTTTGTACAGGCCAGGCCCGGGAAGGGAGGGAAAATATTTCGGGTGGTTAAATTCAAAACCATGAACGACCGAAGAGATGCCGCAGGCCAGCTGCTGCCTGACGAGGATCGGTTAACAGCCGTTGGCGCATTCGTCCGGAAAACCTCGCTGGACGAATTACCGCAATTGTTCAATGTGCTGAAAGGGGATATGTCGTTTGTTGGTCCGAGGCCGTTACTGATTGAATATCTTCCATTGTATTCGGCCGAACAGGCACGTCGCCATGAGGTAAAACCCGGCATCACCGGTTGGGCCCAGGTGAACGGGAGAAACGCGATTTCCTGGGAGAAAAAATTTCAGTTG
>CAYGOW010000174.1:0-7645 GCA_964351425.1 uncultured Roseivirgaceae bacterium | reverse complement strand
TCAACCAGGATGCGGTAGCCCTCATCAGTGTATTTCCAGACAAGAATAAAATTAACCACACTGGTTTGAGGCTTCCCATTGTATTCGGCTTTCAGAGAAGAACGCCCCAACTGATACACCAATCCGCGGTCGTCTGTTTCAGTAATGAATCCCGCCTGTCTCCATGATGGTGGTTTCGTTTCCAGGGCGCGATAATAGGCATGCTCATATATTTCCTTTTCGCTTGGAGAAACCGCTATTACTTCTAGGTCCCATGAAATAGGATTCTCCGTTCTTGCCCAATAGGCATCAATTGCTTCCCTCCCTTTGACAGGCTCCGATTGAGGCGCCAGCATAATGGCATCATCCAGATAAAAGGATGCCAGTTTATCCATTTCACCCGCCTCAAAGGCCTCTTCCATCTTCCTGTTTAATTGCTCAATTTCATCCCTGAGGGTGTTATCCTGACCAAACAACAGGATAGTAAAAACTGAAAAAAATAGTGTTATCAATATTCTCATGATGAAAAATTTACTCACTTTTTAGAAGCCTAACTAATGTTTGTTTAATTTATTATCTTTAGACGCAAATTGACTGATATGCCCCGATCTAAAATTGCCGGTGTTGGACATTTTGTGCCGGAAAGAATTGTGACGAATGAAGAACTCACCCAGGTTATTGATACGAGTGATGAATGGATAGTGGAACGGACCGGCATCCATGAGCGTCGTTTTATTGACCCTTCCAAAGACACGGTAGCGAATATGTCCGCAAAGGCTTCGCGTATGGCCCTGGAGCGGGCCGGAATCGATGCAAAAGAAATAGAGTTAATTGTGTTTGCCACCATTACGCCGGATTACTTTTTTCCAGGGTCAGGTGTACTCTTACAACGAGAACTCGGACTGGAATCAATCCCTGCCATTGACTTGCGGAACGCGTGCTCAGGATTTATCTATGCACTGTCTACGGCCGACCAATTCATACGAACAGGAATGTATAAAAACGCTCTGGTCATCGGGGCGGAAATTCAATCTACTGCCCTTGATTTATCGACCAGAGGTCGCTCGACCGCTGTGATCTTTGGTGACGGAGCAGGAGCCGCGGTTTTACAGGCAGATGATTCTCCGGGAATTTTATCTACACATTTGCATTCCGATGGCCGGTTTGCCGAAGAACTTTACGTGAAAGACCCTGGGAGCTCCAGGCCAAGAGAAGAAAGACAACCTGAACAGATCCTGGATACTTCAGGTTTTAAGGTATATATGAATGGAAACCTGGTCTTCAAGCATGCCGTAGTGCGGTTTCAGGAAGTCATTCAGGAGGCACTTGATGCCAATCAAAAATCAATTGAAGATATCGATCTTTTAATCCCGCATCAGGCTAATCTCAGGATCAGTAACTACCTGCAGCAGAAGCTTGGATTGGGGGAGGAAAAGGTGTATAATAACATCATGCGGTACGGGAATACAACAGCAGGATCAATTCCCATCGCCCTCAGTGAAGCCTGGGAAGAAGGTAAGGTAAAGGAGAATGACTTAATTTGCCTTGCTGCCTTCGGAAGTGGTTTTACCTGGGCATCCGCGCTCATCCAATGGTAATATGAAAACAACCTCGTACAACCCAAGTCCACTCGAAGTAGAATTCGCCAATGCTCTTCACAAAGTATGCGGACATATTGAAGGAGAATTAGGCAATTTGAAAATTGAAAGGGTGGAATGTGATACAAATGCCGATAATCCTTTTGTCAAATTCTTCATTAAGGATCAGGACAATGACCCGCATGAGTTGGTCATGAAGATTATACAACTCCCTGATAAGTTCTGAATATAAAAAAGGAGATGCATGCACATCTCCTTTTAGTTAGTATGACTCATTTGCAGGGTATCATCCAACGCGACAAATAAGCAGGTTTCTGTTTAGTTGCACAACCCGGTAGGATCCTTTGTTCAATAAGTCCTTCCTTTCCGCAGGGCTCATTTGACCCAATTGCTTGGTATCGGCTGTCATCTCCACTTCAAGCTTCTTATTATTTTTAACAAGGATTTCCTGGGTTTCCAGTCCGATAAATGAAAAGACTACGGTGGCACTTTCATTGGGAACGATAATCTTAAAGCGTCCCTGAATATCTGTCACCGTACCAGTTGTGGAGCCCTTGACCGTAACATTGACACCCGGCAGGTCAGACCCATCCCTTGAAAGGATCACTTTCCCTGACACGAGTTGTTGCCCTTGTACAAATAGAGGTCCCAGTAGGAACAGAAAAACTATCAGGTGCTTCTTCATCTTCATTCAAATTAAGTGCGTAATCATAGGACTGCTTTATATTCTACGTCAATAGTTAGGATTTTGTTCGAGATTAGGATTAGCATCTGTTTACCTGCGTGGGATCGGGAATACCATATCATCGAAGTCAAATGACCCGAACAAAGTACTATCCCAAATAAAAGCAGTAGAGAGTGTTTCATATTACGTGATGATTAGATGGTTAAGGGTAAACTTCCCAATTACCTAATTTCCTGATATGAAACGATAGTTGAATCCCCCAATCTGGATGAAATATTAAGGCCAATCCCTCACGATTCCCGGAGTATTCAGAATAATATCCTCACGATTAATTTTTATAAGAGCCTCAGATTAGTTCTTCACTTGATATCCGGTAAGATCTTGACTTTGTATTTCATAAGTCCTTGCTGCCGAACTTATTTTCGGAGGAAAACCCAATCCGGATTTCTCTTGGTTATGGTGAGCGTTGAATTAATCGCAACTGCATTCTTTAATAGCGGTTAATAAGACTATAAGGCTACTCAACTAGTGGTAAAAAAAGCCCTGGTTGGTCAACCAGGGCCAGATTTCCACCTAATCAATTGTATGCCTATAAAGGTGTGAAAACAGTAGTTCCGTTGTCACCATAGTTATTTGACCAGGTGATAGTTATGGTGCCGTCATCATTGACCGTTCCGGTTCCGTTAAATTCATCACCACCATATACCACATCCGGCTGAGCGTTCACACTGATCTGGTTGCAGATATCAGTAAATGCTGCCGGATTATCCGAATCTCCATATGCAAGGGTATAGAGTCCACCAGTAATATCACTAAGCCGATACCGTCCGGGGGATACCTCAGTAATGGTTACTTCGTACGCCAGGTCATTAAACGCAGAGGCTGTGCCACCTGAACCATCTCCCGTACCACCATCGGTAACTGTGGAATATGTGCCGGCCAGATCAGACTGACAGGTAAAGTTCACCTGAAGTGAACCATCTCCGCGGCCAGGAGTAAGTATACGTCCATCGGCCATCTGTACCTTGAAATCAAATTCCCAGCGATCTCCGGGATTCAGGTCTTCAGGCTCCAACGTAATTCCATTGACTGGTACATCGGCAAATAATTCGTTGACTGTATATGACAAAGCCACACTTCCGTCTTCTCCGGGAGTAATTGTTTGCGTCACTACATCAGAATTTCCTTCTGACGTAACTAATTGTTTCTCCAGAATAAGTGACGCTACTGGTGCCGAGGAATTTTCTTCGACATTTACCATGATGTCAATACCTTCTGTTTCTCCAAGAATAAATGCTTCGTCCCCGCTTACACTCACTGTTGCCCCCAGGAGCAGATTGTCTGCATATTCTTCCTCATCATAACACGATACCAGTGTAATTGATGCGATCAGGATTATCAGCAAAAAGCTATATATATTTTTCATAATCATCTCTTTTAATTTCAGTTTTTATCCCAGTCAACAGGATTCTCAAAAATGTTTACCGTGCCAGGGAAATTATCATTAGCAGTAGTTTCGGTATTGGGATATGGAAAGCGTAAGGGAAGCTGATTTTCCACAACTGCTTCTTGCGCAGGCTCCAACTCAGGAACATTCGAACGCCTCCACTCACTATACCCTTCAGGCCCGCGGGCATAAAGCGCTATATATTTCTGTAGAAACAACTGTTCCAGTTTATCCGGATTGGCATCATAACTGGCATCCGAGCCGGCGGAAAGATAGTCACCCGGATCTACTCCGTATTTAGCTATGGCTGCAGTTACGGCCTCATTGTAAAGAATCTCTGCCTGGTCCGGATTCACCCAGCCGCGTATCGCCGCCTCGGCCTCTATAAAGAGCCTCTCATAATAGGTAAGAAGAAATACCGGAGAATTTTCCTGAATAAAGTATTCCCCAACCTGGGAGATCAATGTGGTCCCGTCATCGGCAGTTGGTAAGTCATCAGGGTTCCCATTGACCACTCCCGATATCTCTCCATTCTGATTAAGATTGAAATACACCGAAAGCCTGGGGTCATCATACCCTTTCATCAATTCTACAATGGTCGCTCCGGCACCATAATCAAGAGGCCGCTGAAATTCCTGCTGTGACAAAGGGTTCTCATTCGTCTCGCCTCGGTTGCCAAATATTAGCTGTGCATCATCTGACTGGGAGTCGATAAGCGGCAGGTTTCCATTGAGAATCGCCTGGATTCCCGCCTGAGCCTTCGCCTCATCCACTTCCGACAGGCGGATGTAAAGTTTAAGAAGCAGCGTATTGCCAAACTTGCGCCATTTGCTCATATCCCCGCCATAAATGAAATCTTGTTCTGTTATGGATGCCGCGTCCTCATCAATCAATGCAATGGCATTCTCTACATCCGTAATAAGATTATCATAGATCTCCAGCTGAGGGTCATAGGCCGGGTCAAGATTACCCTCCTGACCCTTGAATGCTTCCACATAGGGAACGTTTCCCCAAAGGTCGGTAATGTACTGCATAAAATAGGCCTTCATCAGCAAGGCTACCGCCCGGTAGTTGGGAAGCTCCTCTGTTTTTCCGATCATGATCTCCAGATCGATCAGGGCCTCACCATACATCTGGTTCCATTGATTGTTAAAAGATGTGGAGGCAACATCATACCGGTCAATTCGCTGAAATTGTCCGCCCGCTGTGGCAAAATACTGTGTCCAGAGCGATGTGGGTCTGTTCAGTGGCCCCCCCAGCTGATACGTCCCTACAACTACTGCCGATGGAAAAATATATTCGGCTGGCACGTCCACCGGATTATTCGGGTTATCATTCAAATCGGTAATATCATCCACACACCCGGCAAGCAGGCTGAACGACAATACCATGCAAAGAGCTTTTATATAAAGTTTCATTGTTCGTCTGTTTTAAAGTGTGAGTTTGAGATTGAATCCCCAGGTTTTAGCGGTTGGCAACTGTGCCGTTTCGTATCCCTGGTTATCCGCATTAGAAAATGCGCTAACCTCCGGATCGATATAAGGATTGGCGGCATTCATCCACAGATTTCTTCCAACAATCGCGATATATACAGACCCAAAAGGGGTTTTACTCAGAATAGGTGCCGGCAATGTATACCCCAGTGATAATTCCCTCAGCTTGATAAAGGAAGCATCCAGTATGCCGAGCTCCGACGCCCCAAAAAGGTTGTGGTTTGACCAGAAATCCTCATTGGATACTGTCGTGGCATTTGGGACATAAGTTACCTGTCCATTTTCTCCTGTGATTTCGTTCACCCCGTTGAAAACGACGCCGCCTTCACGGCCTAATAAGGTTTCTTCACCAAATCCATTAATACGGAGATGCGCTGCGGTCGAACTGTAAATACTGCCGCCATCGCGTTGTTCAAAGAATATCGAAAGGCTTATGCCCTTATAGGAGAATGTATTCCGCAGACCAGCCTGCCAGTCAGGGATCACCTCAGCAAATGCCTGGGGTTCATCCAGCTTTGGAATTCCCGTACTGGCATCCACCACGATCTGTCCCTGATCATTCCGCTTAAAAGGCTGGCCGAATATAGCGGGATAGGAATACCCCAACTGTGCCACATTCTGCGTAGAAACAAAGCCAGCACGACCAATAGACACTTGTTCATTCTCTCCGAATATTTCATCAACATTGTTATCAATCTTAGTAAAGGTACCTGTTACCTCCCACTTAAACCCGCTTCGCGTGGCAACCGGTGTACCTGTAGCCAGCACTTCTAATCCTTTGTTAGTAATCCTTCCCGCGTTGGTGGTGATGGTTGAATACCCCGAACTTCTGGGTACTTCCACATCAATAATCTGATCGTCGCTGACACTATTGAAATAACTCACATCCAGGGTAAGGCGATCATCGAGTAATCCCAGTTCAGCCCCAACTTCCCATGAGGTGGTGATTTCAGGAGAAAGATTAGGATTTCCTATGCGATTGCCCGCCTGAAACCCAGTGACACCACGGAATGGAAAATTGATTCCGTCAAAGAAACCATCAAAGGCGGTAGCAGAAACATAAACGGACTGGATTCGATGTACAGGAGCGTCAAGTCCGACTTGTCCCCAGTTACCCCGAAGCTTTATAAACGATAATGCATTGGTCCGCATACCCGGAAACATCTCGGTCAGAATAACAGATCCAGCGATGGAAGGATAGAAAAATGAATTATTTCCCTCAGGTAAGGTTGACGACCAATCATTCCTACCGTTGATCTCCAGAAAGGCAAAATCCTTATACCCAATGGTTATCGATCCATAGGCTCCGAATAACCGGCGATCTGACTCAAAATTAGTCGCAGTTGGTTGCCCGTCAATATTTGAGAAATTATAAATCCCGGGAAGTGTAATAGCGTTTGCCTGGGCAAAGGTATTCAGGAAAGAACGTCGGTTATCATTAATCCCCAGCACTCCGTTAATGTTAAAATCCTCATTGATATCTTTATTAATCGATGCAAATACATCGGTATTGATCTGGGAAACCTGCCAGACATCTTCATAAAAACCGCCATTTACATCCCCCACAGTATTTATCGCTACCACTCCCTTGCGGCGGTCTGTGTAAATATCTGTGCCAAACTTGGCGTTCAGATCAAGCCAGGGGAGAATTTCATACCCTAGCGAAACAAATCCATTAAGCCTTTCCCGTCGCTGACTTGTATAATTCTCATTCAGCAACCAATAGGGATTATTAAAAAATCCTGTCCCATACTCCAGTTGTTCACCTCCGGGCGTTTTGTAAGTTGTCCATGGAGAAATGTCATGATCAATAGGTTCATACCAGGCTTGCCAAAAGATACTTGATTGCGTGAAGCCCTGGTCAGCTATGTTGTCTGATCCGGATGAGGTGTAGGTTGCCGAAAAGTCGCTTCTGAGTTTGTTCGCAAGTTTGGTTCCTGCCCGCAAGGTAACACTGGTCCGATCAAAATCGGTTTCAGGAAGCATTCCTTCCGTTGAGGTATTGGCCACACTCAAACGATAATTCGTCTCTCCCTGACCACCGGCAATAGAAAGGCTGTTTGTCCAGGTCTGCCCTGTCTCAAGCAACTGATCAAGAAATCCGCCGTAGCTACGAAGCGGAATGGAGTCCTGTACACCAGGCACAATCCCTACCCATTCATCATTGGCGTTTCGCACCAGCTGACCTTCAATCTTTGGTCCCCAGCCCGTAAATCCCTCAGGATTGTATACCACCTGCATATACCTCCTGCTGATCAGGCAGCTTAAGCGGAGAAGAAAAGGTCAAACTGGTATTGTAGGTAACCTCCATTTTGCCTTTCGCGTTTTTTCCGGATTTCGTGGTGATTACGACCACACCATTGGCGGCCCTCGATCCATAAAGGGCAGCGGCTGAAGGACCCTTCAATACGTTCACCGACTCTATGTCCTCCGGATTAATATC
>CAYGOW010000173.1:0-7716 GCA_964351425.1 uncultured Roseivirgaceae bacterium | reverse complement strand
AGCACGCCTGTCCGGTAACTCGCCTGAAGGCTTATCAGTGAAGCTTGTGCGTCAAGGTCATCGCCGATATCGAAACCCGTACTGTAATAGCCAACCGCTAGTTCCACGGGAAAATCGGTGAAATACTGACTTATACTATGGCGAATTCCCCAGCCAAAAACATTCACCTTGCCCACATCCCCGCCAAGGTCAATCGCGAAAAACCGAAAGGAGGCATCCGTACCAAATACATTCCCAATGGTCAATTGCGGAACGGCAAATGGCAATGAAGATAGGCCTACACCGCCTGGAAATGTATACGTGGTGCCATTGGCGCCCTGAACCTGTGTAGAGGTGGCGGGTCCGACTATCGTGGATACCTCGGCCGACGTTTGCGGGGTGAAATAATTGGGCGTAACCGCATTAAATGTCTTATGCTTGTCAGCAATAGGTGCGGTCTGGGCTACTAATCCAATGTAGAGACGAAAACCCTTTCTGTCTATTCGTGCCGACCGGTACCAGCCACTGTTAAAATCCGCACCAGCCGCATCCGCCAGTGGCTGCAGATAGGCCTCCGCATCGTTTCCGGAATATCGATCCAGAAAATCCTCAATATCCTGCGCCTGACCTGCGTTGAAACCTACCAGGAGGATAAGTATGGTAATTATTGAGCCTGTTTTCATAGTAGTATAAAATTGACTTAGTGCAATCTAACTCTCTGTCTTTGAGAATGATACTACATATACATGTGGGTTCAATGACATTTGTCATTTCGAAGTGATTCTGAACTCATTAAAACGATTTACACTATATTTAACAAAGGAATTTCATCCATGAGCGAAGAATATAAGAATCCCATTTTTAAAAAGTGGCTGGATACACTCCAGCAGGAGAGCTGGCAACTTGAACTTATCATCTCCGGTTTTGCACTGTATGCACTTTTTAGTGCCTTTGAACCCATTGAAATGGAAACCAAAAGGGCGATTGCCTTTGAGAATTCCTGGATGATCTACCTGATGACCTTCCTGGTCGCTTCTCTCTTTATTCTGATCCTTAATCTGACCACTCACGTCATTCTTCGCGGCCTTTGGATTGGGGCTATTGGCCTTCGTTATGTTTCCGGAGAAATTGACTATGATCAACTCAGGTACTCTAAAAAATTCAGAGAGTATCTCGAAAACCGGGTCGGTTCTTTTGACAAATTTATCGCCAACCTTGAAAAATACTGCAGCGTCATTTTTGCCTATACTTTTCTAACTGTTTTCTACATTCTTAGCCTCTTTCTCATTTTTGGAATTCTATTTCAAGGCAGTCAGGCCATTGCAACTATTGACAACTCACTAATCAGAAAAAGTGCCTTATCTGTTTTTCTCCTGGTCATGGGATTGGGATCCTTCCTGGTTTTTATTGATTTCGTTACCCAGGGATGGCTTAAACGGGTTAAATGGCTGTCCAAACTCTACTATCCCTTTTATCGCCTGTTCAATATTATCACACTGGCATTTGTTTACCGGCCAATCGTATACAATCTGCTCGACCATAAATTCGGACGGCGTCTCTACCGCTCAATGATCCCGATCTATATTCTGATCATCGTCTTTGCATCGCTTCAGAAGGTCAATTCAAATTATATACCTGCTAATTTTGCTGATACGTTTTCCAGATTAGAATATTTTGAAACGATCGCCGACCCGGTTAATTACGAGGATGAGCTTGGAGAAGATGGTTTTGCACGCTTCATTAGCATCCCCTCTAAAACTATCATAAAGAATCACCTGAGGATATTTATCCCCTTTAACGAGCGGATTGAAGAGGTGATTTATGAAAGCTGCCCTGAACTAATCCCCGAAAATGACCGTCGGGGCATTATGTCATCAATCGTGAGAATTCAATCTTACACAATATCAGATAAACGTGCGATGACGGCAGAATACCTGAAGTGTTTTGCCTCCAATTATACCCTCCAACTTAATGACTCTATCGTTCATGCGGACTATGTCATTTCTCAAAACCGAAAGGGACAAAGTGGCTTTGAAACCGTTATTTCCATCCGTGACTCACAACCTGGAAGTCAACTTCTGTCACTAATTCTGACGCAACAGGATAATTCTCAAACCATCGCCAAAGTACCGTTTTGGTATTATCCGGATTAACATGTCATTTAAGTTTTACCCTTACTGAACTATCTGCCGCTTATTTTCCTCACGACCCTATGTCAGGTCATGAATTGTTATTCCCAAAGTTGTGAGGCATGGTTCTTTTCTATAGCTTCATCCCATGAATCTACTTGTTACCCGCGCCCTATGTGGTCTCTTGCTTTTATCCGCCGCCTGCTCCCCTACCTCGGAACCTGGTAATGAACGCGGTGTAGCAGTTACCCAACTTAGCGGTCCGATAGCCTCAGTAGGACAAGCTGCCCAGGCACCATATTTACTAAGTGATGCCAGTCAAAATTTATTTCTGAGCTGGACAGAAGTTCATGGGAAACAAAACGAACTGAAGTTTGCCGCTTATACCCCGGAGGGATGGTCGAAGGAAACAATCATTGCATCAGGACAGAACTGGTTTGTCAATTGGGCGGATTATCCTGTGGTAGCCACGAAAAACGGAGAGAATCTCCTAAGTCACTACCTGAAAAAACGGGATAGCGGAACCTATAATTATGACATTCATCTCGCCTATTCTCCTGATTCGGGCATTTCCTGGAATGAGGCGGGCATACTGCATAAGGATAACGTCCCGGCAGAACATGGCTTTGTTTCCATGATTCCATACAAGGATAATTACCTGGTTGCATGGCTGGACGGGCGGAATACCGCGTCAAAGGAGCATGATATGTCTGGCCACGGAGCCATGACCTTACGGGCGGCAATAGTTTCTGTGACCGGAAGTACACTTCAGGAATGGGAACTCGACGACCGTGTGTGTGACTGTTGCCAGACATCCATCGCCCTGACCAGGGAAGGGCCTGTCGTAGTGTACAGGAATAGATCCGAAGAAGAGACTCGTGATATGTACATTACCCGACTCGTGGAAGATGAATGGACGAAACCGGAAAATATACATGCAGACAACTGGACAATAAACGGCTGTCCGGTGAATGGACCCAGGGTTGCCACCAATGGTAATCAAGTGGCCGTTGCCTGGTTTACAGGAGCAAATAGTTCGCCTGCAGTAAACCTGGCTTTTTCCCGTGACAACGGCGCTTCGTTTAAGGTGCCGATTCTCCTGAATCAATCCAAGCCCGTCGGTCGGGTGGATCTTGTGTGGCTGGATGATCAGCAGGCCTTCGTTACCTGGATGGAGAATGAACAAATTCATGGTGCGCGTATTTCTGTAGAAGGCAAAATCCTGGAACGATACCTTATTGCCACGGCCGATAGTTCGAGGAGCAGCGGGTTTCCACAACTCGCAAAATGGCATGACCAACTGTTTGTGGCCTGGACGAATTTGGAACAAACCACGATCAACATTCGAAATTTTAAACCCTGAGGCGATCCTGCCAAAAAATTTTCGCTCGGAATTTTCCAAAAAAAGAGTAAATTAAGAGATACCACCAACCAACCAATCCAACCTTGTCCATGAACACGGCTGTTTCCCCATTTAAAAAAGCGGTCAGTAGCGTAGACGATAAAACGTATTCCTGTTCGATAACCGTAGATTGTGCGGTATTCGGATTTCAGGAAGGCGTTTTGAAGCTCCTGTTGGTAAAGCGGGCCATCGAACCTTTCAAAGATTCCTGGCTTCTTCCGGGAGGCGCCATGCAAGAAGGTCAATCGCTGAATGATGCCATGGATGCTGTACTCTTCAGGCTGACCGGAATGACCAATGTTCATAAAGAACAGGTCAAGTGTTACGGAGATATCGATCGTCATCCCGTACGCCGCGTTGTAACCTTGTGCTTCTATGCGCTGGTCAAACCGGAAGATCACCCGGTTATTCCCCGCAGCTATATTTCAGAAGCAAAATGGGTTTCTCTGGATGATATTCCGCCTCTGGGCTTTGACCACGATACACTGGTAAAAGATGCACATGCCTTGCTGAAAAGAAACCTGGAAGAGAAGCTCATATTCGGAGAATTACTCCCGGAGAAATTCACGTTGAAAGAACTTCAGGATTTGTACGAAGCCATTCTGGGCAATTCCCTTGATCGCCGGAATTTCCGAAAGAAAATGCTGCAAACACAATTACTTATCCATACTGGCGAAAAGAAACCAGGTGCCCGTGGCGGACCGGAATTGTACCGACTGAAATAAGATGATGAGGAAATTGGAATTTCATCTAACTGTGTATACATTACACACAATTGAAACTGATTCCTGTTCGAATACGATTTCTATAATTTCCGCGCTATGATTCCAGACTATCCAGAATTCAAAATAAAACGGTCATCATTACTGGTGGTGCGGGTGTCCTGGGAAGTCATATGGCCCTTACCTTTGCGTCCCAGGAGGCGAACGTGGTCATCCTGGACTTATCCCAAGCCAAGGCTTCTGAAATTGCCAATCAAATCATTGACAATGGTGGCCGTGCGCTCGCTATAGAAGCGGATGTATTAAACAAACAAAGTCTTTTACAAGCCCGTGACAAAGTGATAGAGGCATTTGGCCCATGCGACATCCTGATCAACGGAGCTGGCGGAAACCACCCAAGAGGTACCACAGGAACAGAATTCTTTGATAAAAATCAACCGGAGCTGACTTCTTTCTTTGACCTGGACCCAGAAGGAATCCAATTTGTATTCTCCCTCAATTTTATTGGTACGTTATTGCCCACACAGGTTTTTGCAAAGGATATGATCGACCGACCCGATTGTTGTATCCTGAATATCTCCTCCATGAACGCCTTTCGACCGCTCACAAAAATTCCGGCTTACAGCGGTGCAAAAGCAGCTGTGAGCAATTTCACCCAATGGCTGGCCGTTCATTTCTCAAAAACCGGGCTCCGCGTAAATGCGCTGGCTCCAGGATTTTTCCTAACCAACCAAAACCACAAACTGCTCATGACCGAGGACAACGACCTGACCGAACGCGGTCAAACCATTCTAAATCACACCCCCCTGGGCAGGTTTAGGAATCCTGAAGATCTGGATGGCACCATGCTTTGGCTTTGTAGCAAATGAGCACAATTTGTCACGGGAGTCGTAGTTCCCGTCGATGGCGGGTTTAATGCATATAGTGGAATTTAACAACTGAGCCATGGACCTCCATCCCCTTTCCTTTGGCATTGGCGACCGGTTTGCGCACCAGGGCATCTATCAGTTAAAGGCATTTCAGGAGTTGGTCAAGCGTGGCATTCATGTGGTTCCGGTGTGGAACAAATCTAACCGGGAACATACAACCGTCGGGTCGGCTCCGGCTTCTGTTATGGATGAGGCTAAGTTGTCTACCCGTGCGTTGGGATGGGACATGCCATGGCACGTGGATGCTGACCATATTACCTTCGACACCGTGGACCAGTACCTGGACCATGCGGATTTCTTTACAATAGATGTCGCCGCACAGATAAATTCACCTCTCAACCCGGAAGAAAAACAGGAATTTTTAAGCCGGTTTGAACATTTTACCGGAGAAGTATTCATCGAGGGAATTGACACCCCATTTTACATCACATTGGATCAGTTAAGCAACTATGGAGATACTTACTGGCATGCCGCAAAAGAAGCCGGCCGAATATTCAAGAGGATCCAGGGTGAGCTAGGGCCGGATAATTTTATTGCAGAAGTTTCTATGGATGAGGTGGAAGAACCTCAAACACCCCTCGAATTGTATGTAATTCTTGGAATGCTGAGTGACCAGGGAGTCCGTCTTCAGACCATCGCACCGAAATTTTCAGGGAGATTCAATAAGGGCATTGACTATGAAGGGGACCCCAAAGCCTTTCGCCATGAGTTTGAAACCGACTTGCTGGTACTCAGAGAAGCTAGCAGGAAATTCAGTTTACCCGCCTCTTTGAAGCTGAGCATTCATACAGGAAGCGACAAATTCTCCCTGTACCCGATCATGAAACAATTGATCCGAAAACATAACATAGGCATCCATGTAAAAACAGCAGGGACCACCTGGCTGGAAGAAGCGATCGGACTGGCAATGTCGGGAGGCGAAGGGCTTGCTATGATAAAATCCATTTACAGGGAAGCCATGGAAAGGTATGATGAATTAACCGTTCCTTATGGAAATGTGCTGCGCATTGATACCCATTCTTTGCCCGATCCGGTGAATTTTGATAAGCTTAATGAGGATGAAGTTGCCGAAATGCTTCGCCATGAACCGGATAACCCGATGTACAATAAACACTTGCGGCAGCTAATGCATACTGCCTATAAAGTTGCCGCCGAACGAGGCCGGAAATTCATCCGCGTGCTGGAGGAGAATGAAGAGATTATAGGCCGTCAGGTCTATTCCAATTTATTTGAGCGTCACTTAACCCCACTTTTCTTATGAGCCTCGAACAAACATTTCGCTGGTACGGGCCAAATGACCCGGTGAGCTTGTCTGATATCCGTCAGGCGGGCGCCACGGGTGTGGTCACCGCGCTGCACCATATCCCCAACGGAGAGGTGTGGCCCCTGGATGAAATCCGAAAGCGCAAGCAGGAAATTGAATCCGCCGGATTAACCTGGTCGGTGGTGGAAAGCATCCCGGTCCACGAAGATATTAAAAAACGTACCGGGCAATACAGGGAATATATCCAGCATTATTGCCAAAGCATCCATCACCTGGGCATGGAGGGAATTGATACCGTGTGCTATAATTTCATGCCGGTACTGGACTGGACCCGGACCGATTTATCCTATGAGATGCCGGATGGATCACGTGCGCTCTACTTCAATGCCACTGCTTTTGCTGCGTTTGAGGTGTATCTTTTACAACGGCCTGGAGCAGAAGCGACCTATTCTCCCGAACAGCTGGAAAAGGCCCGGGTATATGCCGAATCGATGTCTGACGAACAAAAACGAGAGTTATGCAATAATATCCTGGCCGGATTACCGGGCGCGGAGGAAGGGTATTCGCTCGAATCGTTTCTGGAGGTGCTGGCCGGCTATCAGAATATTGGAGAAGCCGAGTTACGGGATAGCCTTTATGAGTTTCTGGCCGAAATAATACCCGCTGCGGAAGAGGCAAATGTTCGCATGGCCATTCATCCCGACGATCCTCCTTATCCAATCCTGGGTCTGCCACGGGTGGTGAGTACGGAAAAAGATGCCCGTGAATTATTAGCCACCGTTAATAGCCCGTCCAACGGTCTTTGCTTCTGTACCGGATCATTCGGCGTGCGAAAGGATAACGATTTACCCGGCATGATACAACGCCTCGGCCATCGAATCAATTTCATCCACTTGCGGTCGACCACACGTGACGCGCAGGGGAGCTTTTATGAGGCCGACCATCTTACCGGTGACGTAGACATGTATGCCGTGATGAAGATGCTGGTGGAAGAACAGTCGAAACGGGAGAATGACGGTCGCAAGGATATCCAGATGCCTGTACGACCAGACCACGGGCATCAAATGCTGGACGACCTGAAAAAGAAAACCAATCCCGGATATTCCGCTATCGGACGATTACGCGGACTGGCCGAACTGCGGGGATTGGAACTGGGAATTCGTAAATCAATGGGCCTATGAAACCATTTCTCAATGCAGATTTCTTATTGGAAAACCGGACAGCCAAGGTACTCTATTTCGATTTTGCGGCAGAAATGCCCATCATCGATTACCACAATCACCTTCCACCT
>CAYGOW010000172.1:495-7784 GCA_964351425.1 uncultured Roseivirgaceae bacterium | reverse complement strand
AAAAAATTGATTTTTGTATTTTTGGCATCATTTTCGATAATACCTTTGTACGGACAGAAATTTGGATTCGTGGATACGAATTATATTTTGAGCCGAATGCCCGAATATGGTGAGGTGAGATCGGAAATTGATCAACTTAGCATGGGCTGGCAGGAAGAAATCCTGCAGATGTCAAAGGATATCGAGCAAATGTATGATGAACTTCAGGCAGAAGAAGTACTTCTAACCGCCGAGATGAAAACAGAACGTATGGGTGCGATTCGTGAAAAAGAAGAGCAACTCAAAGCGTATCAAAAGAAAATCTTTGGCTTTGAAGGAATGTTTTTCCTGAAGCAAAAGGAACTGGTTAAACCATTGCTGGATCAAATTGCTGATGCGGTGGAAATTGTCTGTAAGGAAGAAAAACTTGCAGTTATGTTCGACAAATCACGAGATTTGGTCATGGTGTATACCGACCCGAGACATGATTATACAGACTTTGTACTGGATGAACTCGGCCTTGGCGATCCTAATGACGTGATAAAGTAATTAATGTAGAATAATTTAAGAATGATGAAAAGTAAACTAGTACTCGTTTTTATTGCTTGCACAATGTTGAGTCTGACAAGCATGGCCCAAACTGTGAAGATTGGATATGCCGATGTTGATTATATCCTTGGGCAAATGCCTGAGACGAAGCAAGTGGAATCTGAGTTGAGAACATTGAACACTCAATTGCAAAATCAACTTCAGACGAAATATCAGGAATATCAGCAAAAATTGCAGGCATACCAGCAACAAGCTGCTTCAATGGCAGACGCAATTCGACAAGATAAGGAAACTGAATTATCCCAGCTCGAACAGCGGATCACCAAATTGCAGCAAGATGCACAATCAAATATTCAGTTGAAGCAAACTGAGTTGATGCAGCCTTTGTATGAAAAAATTGGCGCTAGTATCGAAACGGTTGCCAAGGCGAATGGCTTTACTTATGTGCTGAATGGCCAGATTGGCGGTATTGATGTTGTTCTCTATGCTGATGAACAATTTGATATCTCCGACATGGTATTGAAGCAAATGGGGATTACACCTGCCGCTCCCGCAGAATAATTAAGTAATATTTGACTATAATGACCCTGTAGTAGAACTTGCGTTCACTACAGGGTTTTTTTGTTCCATTTGAATGCTATTTTTATTGTATGCCTATGCTTCCAAATCCATTAAATTCAGGTGATACCGTAGTTGTTCTTGCTCCATCCAGACGAATCTTTAAAGAACAGATGACCGAGGCATGGAAGGTGTTTGACGAATGGGGACTGAATGTGATAAAGGCTCCCCACCTGTATGCAAGTAATGGATATTTTGCAGGGAACGATCAGGAGCGTCTTGAAGATTTCCAAAATTACCTCGATGACACATCCATAAAAGCTATTTTTTGCGCACGAGGAGGGTACGGTGCTACCCGATTTGTCGACCACATTAAATGGCCGGAAAAGAATCCTTCGCAGAAATGGATTATTGGTTTCAGTGATGTGACGGCCATACATCTCTCAGCTGCGAAATCCGGTTGGTCAACTGTGCATGGTCTGATGCCTGCACAATATGGATATAAGGGAATAGGAGACTCGCTGCAGTCATTACATGATTTATTATTCTATCATACATTCTCACATAACATTCCTTCCAACCCGGAATTAACGGTTCCCGGGACTGTGGCAGCGGAGGTAATCGGAGGTAATCTTTCTTTACTAACGGAAAGCCTGGGCACGCGTGCCGAATTGGACACCCGTAATAAAATTCTTTTCCTGGAAGAAGTAGATGAATACCTGTATAAGATTGACAGGATGCTCAATCAGTTGCTGCGTGCTGGAAAATTGAATGAAATTAAAGGGGTTATGATTGGTGATTTTAGCGATATGAAGGACACGGAGATTCCTTTTGGGAAGGATATTTATGGCCTGCTCTCGCATTATTTCTTACCACTAGACATTCCGGTGGCATCGGGTCTTCCAATGGGTCATGAACCTCATAACCTGGCCCTGCCGTTGCATACGCCAGTTGAAATGCAAGTGCAATCAGGATCCTGTAAACTGTCGTTGGTTCATTCTGCCTGATCACCCCATCCGCCTCCGCCTGGGGTCGCAATGACAAACAGGTCACCAGCTTCAATAGAAGAATAATCTGTCGCGGAAAGTTGGTGGATTTGGCCATTGCGTTCGATCCACTGTTTTCCTGGTTTCCCGGGTTTCCCGCAGTGTAATCCATAGGGAGCAATGGTGCGATGCTGGGTGAGCACTGAAAGTTCTACGGGCGCTAAAAAACGGATGGCCCGAATGACTCCGTCCCCTCCGGACCATTTACCTTGTCCTCCTGAACCTTTCCTGATAGTGAAACTCTCCAGATGAACAGGATATCTTAACTCTATAATTTCAGGATCGGTGATCCGTGTATTGGTCATGTGCTGATGAACAGCGTCACATCCATGAAAACCTGGGCCCGCTCCTGTACCGCCGCATATCGTTTCATAAAACCCGAATTGCTTGTTGCCAAAGATGATGTTGTTCATGGTACCGTAGCTACAGGCCGACATACCCAGCGCTTTGAGCAATGTATCAGTCAGGCGCTGACTAACTTCGGTATTTCCGCCAACAACCGACGGCATCGGTGTCGTTGAAAAGTCCGGATTTAGCATACCCGGGGGGAGTATTATGTCAACGTTTCGAAGCATTCCTTCATTTAAGGGCAAGTTTTCTTTCAACAATAACCGCACAACATACAGGACAACACTTCTCACAATCGCCGGAGTGGCATTCAAATTACCCGGGTGACGGGAGGCACTTCCCGAGAAATCCACCACGAGTTGCTTCCCACTTTTGGAAAAGGCCACCTGTAGGATATGGCCATCGTCCAGCCGTTCACATGCCGTCTGTGGGGTTTCAGGAAGTAGTGCGATTGCTTCCTCAACCCGATCACCTGAATACTCATATAATTGTTTCATGAATCGGGATACTACGTCTGCACCATACAGGGCACACAATTTTTTTACCTGACGGATACCGGACTGGATGGAAGCAAGCGCCCCCTGCAGGTCCGCGATGTTTTCTTCTGGCGACCGGCTTGGATAGGGACCGGAAGTTAGATGCTTACGGATTTGCTTCCAGTTAGCTTCACCTCCCCTGATAAGATAATCGGGTGAAAATAGTACACCCTCCTCAGCCAGGGTTGTTGCATCCGGAGGCATCGATCCGGGGGTCTTGCCTCCAATTTCGGCGTGATGTGCACGATTTGCCACATAGGCGATGCATTGACCTTCATGAAATACCGGACTGATCAGGGTAATATCCGGTAGGTGGGAGCCCCCGTATTTAGGATGGTTGGTTATAATTACATCCCCTTCTTGCATAGGAATATACTTCATGACACTCCGAACGCAAAGACCCATGCTGCCCAGGTGAACAGGGATGTGGGGAGCGTTGACAACAAGACGCCCTTCAGCATCCAGCATGGCACAGGAAAAATCAACTCGTTCCTTCACATTCACCGAGAATGAAGTGCGCTGGAGAATTGCTCCCATTTCTTCCACAATCGAACTAAACCTGTTGGTAAACAACGAGAGGTTAGCGGCCTCTTCATCCATAAGCGCCCCGTGTGTCTCCTTGTTATTGGTCATGTGGCCATTGAGGGCATTATCGAGCACGAGCACCCATCCTTTCTTTAAAAACAAGGTACAGTTTTCACTGCCAACCAATGCCGGGCCATCAATGGTTGCGCCGGGTTTTAGGTTTTCCCAGGTATAAATGGATGCTTCTTCCATGCCATCCTCATCAAGCATCTCCTGTGTGTCATCAGGGGTTGGAGAATAAGTCGCTGGTGGGATTTCTACCCTGTCAGCCTCTTTTTGACGAAGTGCCGCCACTACCTTAATGGATGTTATTTCAAGCTCCTTATTCTCAAGCCAGTGCCCGAATAAATGACGATAAGCCCTTTCGAATTCTTCCTCAACATCCGTAGTGTCCGTGTAGTCAATCTCTATCGATGATTCCTGGCCGGCAAACCTCAGATAAAGAAAACAGGATTTTAATTCCATGGAAGTCCTGTCATATCCTTCCGCCGTCAGTTTTTCACAGCCCGTCTCGAATAACCTATCCCGTACCGAAACAAATGCGTCGCGAAAATCAGCCCATGATTCACGCAATTCCTGCTCCTCAAAATTGGCGATTTCAGTGGTTCGAATACCATAAGCACTTAGTAGTCCCGCATCATATGGAATCATGACCTCTTTGATCATTAGTTGTTCGGCTAAATCACAGGCATGTTGCCCCCCGGCACCACCAAAAGTTGACAATGTGAGCCGGGATGTATCGACTCCTTTTCTGATGGCAAGCTGACGAATGGATTTGGCCATTTTCTCTGTCGTGAGTTGTAATAGTGAACGAAGCAGTGAATGTCGTTCCGTCGTGTGTCCTGAATCATGCATTTCTTGCATGAGCTCCGTCAGGCGATCTTCTGAGGCGGAAGGATGCAAGGGAATACTGAAGTTTGATTCATGTAATCGGCCTGCCAGCAAATTAATATCCGTTACCGTGAGGGGTCCGCCGGATCCATAACAGGCAGGTCCCGGTTGAGCACCTGCACTGGACGGTCCAACATCCAGCATTTGCCCGTCAAAGGTGCAAATAGACCCTCCGCCGGCTGCAATCGTGTCTATGGCCAGGCAGGGTGCCTGGATCACTGCTCCGCCTACAGCCGTTTCATAGGCAAAGTCTTCTTGTCCATCATAAATGGAAACATCGGTACTGGTGCCCCCCATGTCAAATGTGACCATGTGTTCTTTGCCGCATTGTCTGCCAAGCATTGCTGCCCCTTTTATTCCTCCAGCCGGGCCACTTAGCAGACCGTCTTTGGGGTGGAAACCGGAAATGCCACGGAGATGACCGGCACTGGTCATTACCTTAAGCGTTCCCCGAATATTTTCTCCGATCCCGGAAAAATATCGGTTCATAATGGGTGATAAATAGGCATTTACGACGGTAGTCTCTGCACGGTGCAAAATTTTGCTGTTTGCCGATAGTTCTGAAGAACAACTAATCCATGAAAACCCGGCTTCAAGTAGCTTTTCCTTCAGGAGAAGTTCATGAGCCGGATTTTTATAGCTATGTAGCAGGGAAACAGCCAATGACGTGTTATCCGGATCGAATTGGCCCAATTGTTCAATAATCCGGTGACATTCATTATCTGTGAGTGCTGTATATTGATCACCTTTGGCCGTCATCCGTTCTTCAACCTCAATTACCTGACTGTAAAAGGGGGAAGGTTTCCGAACATTGAGTGTGAAAAGATCGGGACGCTGCTGATTTCCAATGGTTAGCAGGTCTCCGAACCCCTTTGTTATGAGAAAGATTACATTTGCCCCGGCGCGTTCGAGCAAGGCATTTGTTCCGCGGGTTGTCCCCAGCCGTAAATCTAAAGGAGGTAATGGGTCATGAAGGGAGGTACCGGTAAGTATCCTTGCCGCAAACACCGGGACTTCTTCGTCTGATTGTACTTCGAAATGAGCATAGTTGTTATCCGGTAGTGGGGTATCAAGAATAATTTCATTCCCCTGAACAGATTGTATGGTTGAGGTAAAACCTCCCGGATACAGGCATATTTGATATCCGGTTACCAGGGAAGCGTCAAAATTCCAGGTCCATTCAGCCGAGAATCGCGATGGACCCAGGAATTCGATTATTTTTCCGCGGAGTGTACTATTACTCAAGACCTTAAGACGGGAAATTTTCCCTTCGGGAGACTCACAAAAACAATCCGTGAATGTTCCCCCGGTGTCAGCACTTAGCTTCCATTGGCTCATAAACTATTTTAAGCAGATTATTTCTTTCCATTATTATCGAAAGGAATTAATTTCAATTATATGAATACAATTAAGGAACTGCTTCGTGTATTGCCCTGGGTGTTGTTGCTCGTGATTGTCTTTTGGTGGTGGCAAACGGATAAGGCGGATCAGTCAGCCAAAACGATTCTAAATACCTCGGTCATCCTCAAGGAGGTGGAAGAACTGGGGCGGTTCGAATTGGTACAATATAATTTTAAAGAGATCACCGAATTAACCCAAGTCAGCAAGGAGTACTTTAATTTGTTTAAACTGGGCCCGGATCAGAAAATCGCCATAATTAGCGAGGGACAGGCCGCAGGGTGCATTGACTTTACCAAAATGAATGAGGAGGACATTAATGTGAAGGGGGATACAGTGTATATACGCCTGCCTGCACCGGAAATATGCTACTACAAATTGGATCTCAACAAAACACGTATCTACTCACTTCAAACGAGTCCAATGAAAGAGGATGGACCCTTTATAGAAAAAGCTTATAAAGTAGCCGAGGACGAGATACGTAAGGCAGCACTGGAATCAGGAATTCTCGATCAAACCAAGTCGAATGCAGAAACAATGCTCAAGCCCCTATTTGAAAAGGTCAGCGGGAAAACAGTTATTTTTTCTTACGCACTGGATACGAAGATTCGCCCAGCGAGGTAAGGTCTCGTCTGAAGGAAATCTGCAAATTGTGCTTAATTTTCCCTCCTTGTCGGGTCATGAGATTTTATTGATTGTCTTAAGCGTCTTAAACCGCTTGTACTCCCTGAACGACTGAGCTAACGATGGATAGGGTACATTTTTTCTTAGGTGGTTTTTCCTGCTTATCTCAAACATGAGCTTCCAGTGACGTATCAGTGTTTTTTGGCCCTCCATGTACGAGGCACCAGGATGATAAATATGTGCCGGCTCTGCATTCGTTCCATTCAACTCCAGAACTTTGAATATGCCATTCTCCAATGCGTCAAAGTCTTCTGCGCGGACATCGAAGCGACCATAATAAAAATTATCCATATGGCTGACCAGTGCATTGACCGATCTTTCCATTTTAGGCGTAATGAGATGGTTGCCGTTGAGAAAGGTCGCGCCACGACAATGGTTGCCAAGAGATACTAACTCAAGGGATTCACCTGCTGACAATACCGAATGCCAGTGCCCGGCGTAGGTTGATTTCAAGTTCTTCCAATGAAGAAAGGCCCGATCATTTTTTCTAATCAGTTCACTAAGTGTATGTTTCCCATCTCCTGTTACATGCAGCATTTCTTTAATGACGACCGAACTGATATGACCGGATTCCTTATCAGGCATTCGATAATAAAATATTCCTGCTTCAACGGGCAGGTCGATGAACTCCTGAATCATGAATGAATGTCCCAGCCGTTGGCTGTAGCTTATTATTTCCTGAACAGAGCTAATTTTCTCGACCATAAACCCTCGT
>CAYGOW010000172.1:0-416 GCA_964351425.1 uncultured Roseivirgaceae bacterium | reverse complement strand
ATAGACGAATACAGGTAAATAAACTATCTGCCAGGGCCAATATTCCCAGTTAAAAATTTTAATGCGGGCCTGCCGTAGCCAGGTATTCATTTGTTTACCGGGCCGAGCGAGTGTCGTATTGTTGAAGCCGCAATTCCAAAAGTTTCGGGAATCCGAACATGTGGATACGTGTGAGAGATCCCTACGCGCAGCAAGGCCATGTGATGAACTGTATGCTCCAGTTGATAGACAAGTTCCCTGTACAAGGTAGTTTGAATTTGACTGAACTCCTCAGAATTGTGGCAAAAACAGGCTTCCAGCGTCACAGGACAGTCTTCGTGTAAAAAGGATAATTCTTTTGCTATGAGTTGTATTTCCTCCAAAGCCTTTGACACGGATTGCTCAAGGGCCAAATTTCTTTCACGAAGATCGTAATT
>CAYGOW010000171.1:0-7793 GCA_964351425.1 uncultured Roseivirgaceae bacterium | reverse complement strand
TCCGGGTGCGGGTGCCTGCGGCGGAATGTATACGGCCAATACCATGGCTTCGGCACTGGAGGCCCTGGGCATCAGCCTTCCCTACAGCTCCTCCAATCCAGCCGTAGGTGGCCGCAAGGAATCAGAATGTATTGCCGCGGGAAAGGCCATGCGAAATTTGCTGGAACTGGATCTGAAACCACGGGATATAGTTACAAAGACCTCTTTTGAGAATGCTATTCGCCTGATAACTGTTCTTGGCGGTTCGACCAACGCAGTCCTTCACCTGCTGGCCATTGCGCATTCGTTTGACATTGACGTGGACTTGCAGGATTTTCAACGGCTGGCGGCAGAAACACCTTACCTGGCCGATTTGAAGCCAAGTGGTAAATATTTGATGGAGGACCTACATGAAGTAGGTGGAGTGCCAGGCGTCATGAAAATGATGCTTCAGGAGAACTTATTGAATGGTGAACCCATGACCGTGACCGGAAAGACCCTCGGGGAGAATATTGAGGAGGTGAATCACCTGCAGGCAGATCAGAAAATCATTCATCCGGTCAGCGACCCGCTGAAGGAAACGGGTCACATCCGTATTTTGCACGGAAACCTGGCACCCGATGGGGCGGTAGCGAAAATTACCGGGAAGGAAGGAGAATTGTTTGAGGGTACGGCACGGGTTTTTGACAGTGAATTTGAGGCCAATGAGCGCTTAATTGCCGGTGAAGTACAGGCAGGTGATGTGGTGGTTATCAGATATGAAGGGCCAAAGGGTGGTCCGGGAATGCCTGAGATGCTGAAACCGACAGCGGCTATTATGGGTGCAGGACTGGGGAAGGAAGTCGCCCTGATCACAGACGGACGATTTTCAGGCGGAACACACGGGTTCGTCGTAGGCCATATCACCCCCGAAGCCCAGGAAGGCGGTCCAATTGCCCTGGTGGAGAATGGGGATCGCATCCGGATTGATGCCCGGAACAATACGATTGAGGTAATGGTGCCCGAAGAGGAAATGAAGGCAAGGAAACGCCTCCATTAAAGAAAAATTCAGGTTATCTGTACAAGTATAGTAAATGTGTGGCATCCGCTTCAAAAGGGTGCATAACCGATAGTTAATATGGATACATTGACAAAGAAGACATCAGGTAAAGGACATAAAGCAATCGCCATGAAAGGGGCGGAAGCAGTTATTCAGTCATTACTCGCCGAGGGGGTCGAAACTATTTTTGGCTATCCGGGAGGCGCCATTATGCCTGTCTATGATTCCTTGTTTGACTACACTGATCAACTTCATCATATACTTGTTCGCCACGAACAGGGCGCTATCCACGCTGCCCAGGGATTTGCCCGGGCATCCGGTAAGGTGGGCGTATGCCTGGCTACCTCTGGTCCGGGGGCAACAAATCTGATTACCGGACTCGCCGATGCCATGATTGACTCCACGCCGGTTGTCTGCATTACCGGTCAGGTGGCTTCTCATTTGCTGGGAACAGATGCATTCCAGGAAACGGACGTGGTCGGTGTCTCCATGCCTGTGACGAAATGGAATATTCAGGTAACGAAGGCCGAAGAGATTCCGGCGGCTATGGCCAAGGCATTTTACATAGCCAGGTCAGGTCGGCCCGGCCCGGTTTTGATTGATATCACGAAAGACGCGCAATTCGGGGACGTGGAGTTCCATTACGAGCCGTGTCAGCAACTAAGAAGTTATAATCCTTGTCCGGCACCTGCACCAAGCGCCATAAAAAAGGCAGCGGAATTGATTAATAATGCCAAAAAACCATTTTTACTGGTAGGACAGGGGGTGATATTGTCCGGAGCCGAAGCGGCCCTGACCGAACTCGTTGAAAAGTCAGGCGTGCCATTTGGATGGACATTGATGGGACTGTCGGCTATGCCAACGGATCATCCGCTGAATATGGGTATGCTGGGCATGCATGGCAACTATGCTCCCAACATCAAGACCAATGAATGTGATGTATTAATTGCCATAGGCATGCGGTTTGACGATCGGGTGACCGGTGATGTAAACCGGTATGCCAATCAGGCACAGATAATCCACATTGAGATTGATCCGGCGGAAATCAATAAAAATATACATGCAGACATCCCTGTCATCGGGGATGCCCGGGAGGTGATAGAAGACCTGTTGCCATTGATAAAGGAGAATACGCATGAGGAGTGGATTGGGGAGTTTCTGGCGTGCAGGGATATTGAGGATAAGCAGGTTTGCATCCCAGAATTATTTCCGGAGAAAGACGGATTGACCATGCCTGAAATAGTCCGGCAGCTCTCTGAGAAAACGGGTGCTGATGCCGTGATGGTATCGGATGTAGGCCAGCATCAAATGGCCGCGTCACGCTACTTTGGTTTCAAAAATACGCGCAGTAATGTGACGTCCGGCGGACTCGGTACCATGGGCTTTGCGCTTCCGGCAGCGTTAGGAGCCAAGCTTGGAGTTCCCCATCGTGAGGTGGTGGCAATTATTGGTGATGGTGGATTCCAAATGAACCTTCAGGAACTGGCCACCCTGAGACAAACAAATGCCGCGGTGAAAATTATCATCCTGAATAATAATTTCCTGGGAATGGTCAGGCAATGGCAACAACTATTCTTTGATCGCCGCTATTCCTTTACGGAAATGCAAAATCCGGATTTTGTCAAATTGGCGGATGCCTTTGATATCCCAGGTATGCGTGTGAATGAACGCGGGCAAGTGGCTGAGGCTATTGATAAAATGCTGGCATCAGAAGGCCCTTTTCTGCTCGAAGTAATGGTGGAAAAAGAAGATAATGTTTTTCCCATGATCCCGTCAGGTGCGGCGGTTTCTGAAATCAGACTCAGTTAACATGAAAACTCATAAATATACTGTATCCGTTTTTACCGAAAATTTTATTGGCTTGTTAAGCCGGATAACCCTGATTTTCACCCGAAGACATGTGAATATCGAAAGCATTACAGTTTCGGAGTCGGAAGTAAAGGGTGTTCACAGGTACACACTGGTAGTTAAAACAAGTGAAGACGTCGTTCGCCGTATTGTTCAGCAAATTGAGAAACAGGTGGAAGCACTGAAGGCGTTTTACTACCGCGAGGAAGAAATCATTCACCAGGAGATCGCCATGTATAAAGTGTCAACGAAATTTCTGGATGGCCAGCATAACCTGGAACGCCTGATTCGGGATCATCATGCGCGCATGCTTGCGGTAGAAAGTGAGTATCTCGTGATTGAGAAGACTGGACATAAGCATGAGACACAGGAGCTCCTGGAACAGCTTCAACCCTTTGGTGTACTGGAGTTCGTCCGTTCAGGACGCGTATCCATCTCCAAACGCATGAAAGAACTCAGTGAATACCTGGATGAAATGGAGAATGAAATTCAGGCCAGGGTAGAAGCTGGAAAAAATCAATAAGTACTAATCAAAAATCAACGATAATAATGGCAAAAATTAATTTTGGTGGAGTCACCGAAGATGTAGTAACCCGAGAAGAATTCCCACTGGAAAAAGCAAGGGAAGTATTAAAAGATGAAACAATCGCTGTGATTGGCTACGGCGTTCAGGGGCCTGGACAGGCGCTGAACCTCCGGGATAATGGATTTAATGTTATTGTAGGACAGCGGAAAAATTCAAAGACCTGGGATAAGGCGGTGGCCGACGGATGGGAACCGGGAAAGACCCTATTTGAAATTGAAGAAGCCTGTGACAAAGGCACCATCATACAATACCTTCTCTCTGATGCAGGCCAGATATCCTTGTGGCCAACAGTTAAAAAATATCTCAGCAAAGGGAAGGCCTTGTACTTCTCACACGGATTTGCCATTACCTATCATGAGCGGACTGGTATAATTCCTCCTGATGATATTGATGTTATTCTTGTGGCGCCGAAAGGATCAGGTACTTCCTTGCGACGGATGTTCCTTGAAGGACGCGGATTGAATTCAAGTTATGCAATCTATCAGGATGCAACCGGTCGGGCGTTTGATCGTGTGGTGGCGCTTGGAATTGGTGTAGGTTCCGGGTATTTGTTTGAGACCACATTTAAACGTGAAGTATACAGTGATCTGACCGGAGAAAGAGGAACACTGATGGGCGCGATTCAGGGAATATTTGCAGCACAATATGAAGTGTTGCGTGCCAACGGCCATACGCCGTCAGAGGCATTCAATGAAACTGTCGAGGAGCTTACCCAGTCACTTATGCCGCTTGTGGCAGAAAATGGAATGGATTGGATGTATGCTAATTGTTCGACTACGGCACAACGCGGAGCATTGGATTGGTGGAAGAAATTCAAAGATGCTTCCAAGCCTGTATTTGAAGAGCTTTATGACGAAGTGGCCAAAGGAAATGAGGCCCAGAAGTCCATTGACTCCAACAGTCAGGATGATTATCGCGAGAAGCTTGAAGATGAATTAAAGGAGCTTCGTGAGTCGGAAATGTGGCGTGCCGGATCGGCCGTGCGACAACTCCGGCCTGAAAATAACTGATTTATGCGCACACCCCCCGTTACCCTTGTATTGGATACTGACTTGATTGATGCCGCGGCGGAAGTTCTGAAAGGAGTAATCCACAGAACTCCGCTGATGGAAAGTCATCGGTTAAGTAAGGGATGTCAGGCCAATGTATTTCTTAAACGAGAAGATTTACAGGTGGTCCGTTCCTATAAAATCCGTGGCGCTTACCACAAGATGTCCCGTTTGTCCCCGGAACAACTGGCGCATGGCGTGGTATGTGCCAGTGCGGGGAATCATGCACAGGGTGTGGCCATGGCGTGTGCGAAAATGGGTGTTCATGGGACCATATTTATGCCGGTTCCCACACCCGATCAGAAAATCAAGCAGGTGAAGATGTTTGGCCAGGAGTATGTTGACGTTCGTCTCGTGGGAGACACGTTTGATGATGCGTATGCTGAGGCACTTAGTTGCCAGCAAGCCAACCAGGCAGTTTTTATTCACCCCTTTGATGATCCCGATATTATGGCCGGACAAGGTACAGTGGGCAAGGAAATTCTGGAAGACTTTTCCGGACAGCTTGACTATCTTATTCTCCCGATTGGAGGAGGAGGCTTAGCGTCCGGTGTGGCCACCTATATTAAGGAGAAATCGCCCCATACCCGAATTATCGGGGTAGAACCTGCGGGCGCACCTGCCATGAAGACTTCCCTTGATAAGGGTGAAGTCGTAACCCTGGACAAAATTGATAAATTCGTCGATGGTGCCGCGGTACGGAGGGTAGGAGACCTGACATTCGAGGTTTGCCGTGATAAATTGGACGATGTAGTGCTTGTACAGGAGGGACGGGTTTGCAGCGAAATTCTCCGGTTGTACAATGAAGATGCCATTGTTGTAGAACCGGCCGGGGCGCTGTCCATTGCCGCACTTGATATTCTCAGGGATGAAATCAAGGGAAAAAATGTGGTATGTGTTGTCAGTGGAAGCAATAACGACATTACCCGTACCGCTGAAATCAAGGAACGCTCACTGCTTTATGAAGGGCTGAAGCATTATTTCATTGTGAATTTCCCCCAACGTGCCGGTGCATTACGGGAATTCCTTATTGAGGTGCTTGGGCCTGAGGATGATATCAGTCATTTTGAATACTCAAAAAAGAATAGTCGTGACCGGGGCCCCGCTGTAATAGGTATTGAACTAAAACGATATGCTGACCTGAAGCCACTCATGGATCGCATGGAACAGAAGAAAATCCGGTATGAATATTTAAATGATCAGCCACATTTATTTCATTATCTGATTTAAGTAATTCTTACATCTTCGGGGTCTTATTTGTTGATAATCAATGGTAATTCGTTTCGTTTTGGCGCAAAAATAACGAAAACCTTACCCTAACTTGCTGATTAGCAACATTGTTAATACATTGCTCCCACATTCGGTTGATCAGCCGGTGTATTTTTTAATTTTTTATTCGTTTTTATTTTTTAACGACACCTGATCATGAGACGTTTATTTTTTAAACTGGTATTACCCGTAATCTGCCTGGTATCCTTCGCTTCATTTGCAGGCGAAGGTCCGACAGATCCATTTCCCGGAAAGTCGAATTATGTAGTGATCGGTGCATTCTCCTTTGAGAGAAATGCAGAACGATTCACCAAATTCGCCAGAAGTTCCAAAGACATGCAGGCTGAATTTGCCCTTCGTCCGGAACGAAATCTCTACTATGTGTATGTGTACATGTCCGACAACTGGGACGATGCGGTTGAAAAAGTACTCAAGGTACGTGAAGAACACCCCGAATTATGGGATGCCTGGGTATTTTCAGGAACGCTTGGCGAAGTTACCGGCGAAACACCTGAAGAAATTCCCGTCGAGGCGGTAGTGGAAATAACAGAAGCAGAACCCGAAGACCCAACAGCTGAGGTATCCCCTGAAATTGAGCAGGAGGTGGCGCCGGTTGAAGTAGTGGAAGAGGTGCAGGAGGAAGCGATCGAAGAAGCAATTGCTGCGGTAGAGGAAGTAGTTGAAGAAGCACCTCCGGCGAATATTGAGGCAAAAGAAGGTTATTACTACTTGTATTTTAATACCATCAATAAGAAAACTATGAAGGAAGTCCGCGGTCGTGTCCGCGTGATTGATCCCGAACGTGCCAAGGAACTGACTACAGAGGAATCCCATAAGATAGTTGAACTTAAGGATCCTGATAATGGTACCCGGCGCATCAAGGCTTCCACACAGATATTTGGCTTTAAGGAAGTCCAGCATTTAGTTGATCTGGACGCACCATTGAATGACTCCACCAGTGCTTACACCGACGTGGTGGGGGATTCAATTATTCTTGATTTCGAACTCGAGCGATTTAAGAAAGGCGATGTACTGGTTATGTACAATGTCTATTTCTTTAAAGACGCGGCCGTCATGAAGCCCGAGTCGAAGTACGAGCTTATCAGCTTACTGGATATGCTCGAGGAAAATCCTAAACTGGAGGTCCGGATTCACGGACACACCAACGGAAATGCTTCCGGTAAAATCATTCATTTGGATGAGGAAAAGAATTTCTTCTCACTGGTGGCCGAACAGGAGGAAGACTACGGTAGCGCAAAAAAACTTTCTCAGTTCAGGGCAGAAACCATACAGGACTGGTTGGTCGAACAAGGCGTTTCGCCGGATCGAATGTCTGTAAAGGGCTGGGGAGGAAAGAAAATGATCTATGGAAAGCACGATACTCAGGCACATAAAAATGTACGTGTGGAAATAGAAATTGTTGAAGATTAGTTAGTGGTTGAAGTGTGATGGATACAAAGTTAATTTGTTTATCCTTCTTATTTGGTTTGGTTAGTCTGGTCAGTTTTGGCCAGACTTTTCCAGCTCCTGCTGAGATGGAAAATGGTTATTACGTGGTCGTTGGCGTTTATGATGCTTCCCACGAGGGTCTTGCTATGTCCTATGCATCCTCCAAGGAAGCGAAGACTGGGTTTCATTCTCCGAAAAAGCGTTACTATGTGTATACCCTTTCCACATCGGATTATCGGGAAGCCATTCGGGAAATGCGAAAAGCGCGAACGGAAGTGCATCCGGAGGCCTGGGTTTTTGTTTGCCAACCGGACGCTACGATTGATATAGCCGCAACCAGCGACGTTCCGGAGCCTTTGAAGGATCCTGATACGCCGGAAAAATCAATGGAAACAAGCCTTTCAGCGGACTCTGAGAATGCTGAAGAAATTGCAGTAAAGCCATCGGAAGAGGAAGAAGCCTTACCGGATACCGAGGTTCAGGCATCCATCGACGAAATCGGTCAATCTCCTGTTACACAGGTAGCTTTTCTTCTTTCTAATGCACGAAATAACGCTGAGGTAGAAGGTGAAGT
>CAYGOW010000170.1:0-7799 GCA_964351425.1 uncultured Roseivirgaceae bacterium | reverse complement strand
ATGGGGCGAATGTTGGAAAGTGTGGCTCAATCTGATCTCAACCGGCTGCTGAAATGGATAAATTCAGCGCCTGTTCTTCCCTCTGCGTTTTACAGGTTATGTTCTATCCTTAGTCCACTACTTATCCTTGTAACGATCGGGTTAACCATTTACGGATCCATGACCCTCTATGTACCCGTACTCCTTTTGGTATTTAATGGTTTTATTCTCCGAAAATTTCAGGAGCGACTGACACATGTCACACAGTCGACATCGGGAAATGCCAGGTTACTTCGCTCCTATGGGTCATTAATCGGCATGATCGAAGAGAGATCATTTCAGTCTGATCTCCTCACAGACCTTCAACGCCCCTTCCACCGGGAGAAGCGGAAAGCTACCCAGGTTATACAGCGGATTAGAAAGCTGGCAGATTTCCTGGATGCTCGTGGTAATTTGTTTTATCAACTCGCGAATTTTGTGTTTCTGATCGACATCCATCTGATTACCGCGGCGGAAAACTGGAAACAGAAAAACCGTGATGATATCGGGGAATGGTTTTCAAATATTGGAAAGATTGAAGGGGTTATCAGCCTGGCTGGTTTTAAGCTTGCTCATCCGGAGTATGCATTGCCTGAGTTTACGGAGAATGCCGGACTTGATGTATCCGCACTAGGACACCCGCTCATTCCACCCGATGACCGCGTGTCAAATGACTATAAAATGGCCGGGAATGGGAGTGTAAGTATTGTGACCGGTTCGAACATGTCAGGTAAGAGTACCTTTTTACGCACCGTAGGTATTAACGCAGTACTGGCTTACGCAGGGGCAGTTGTGTGCGCCCGAAAAGTGACATTGGGATATATGCGGATTTTCACCGGAATGCGAACCGAAGATAACCTGGAAGAGCATATTTCTTCATTCTATGCCGAATTAAAACGAATACGGCAATTACTTGATTATATTGATGAGGACGGCAACCCGGTCTTGTTTATGCTGGATGAAATTTTGAAGGGGACAAATACCAAAGACCGGCATCGTGGATCTGAAGCCCTGATCAGAAAACTGGCGACTAAAAGAGCATTAGGCTTCGTTTCTACGCATGATCTTGAATTAGGGCGTCTTGCGGATGATAAAGGAATGATCAAAAATTATAGCTTTAACAGTGAAATCCATGACAATGAGATCGTTTTTGACTATAAAATTACCGACGGTATATGCCGTAGTTTCAATGCCAGTATGTTAATGAAAAAAATTGGCATATTAGAAGATGAAAAATAATACGCAGACATTATGAAGCATTCGTACCACAACTTGCTCGCAGGAATCATTCTTTTTTTTGCAGCCAGTTGCTCTGTACCTGATAATCAGCCGGTCTCTACGCAACCGGTCAACAAGTTTTCCGATAGCACCATATTGAATATTTATGCGCTGCAGGATGAGCGAAAATCGCAGGCGATCGCATCTTATTTCACATCTGAAAACCCGGCATATCGAAAAGAAGCGGCTATGGCCATGGCTTCAGTTCAGGATCCGGGCATGATTCCGTTCCTGGCCGTTTTGCTGGATGATGCAAATAGTCAGGTGCGCAGTTCAGCCGCCTATGCGCTAGGACAAACGTATGATTCTGCTGCCTTACCTTTTTTAGCCAAGGCCATGCTGGAGGAGGATTCGGCAGTCGTAGTCCGGGAAATAGTGGAGTCGATTGGTAAAGTGATCACTCAGGATTCTATTGAGATACTCCACTCAATTCAACCGGAGAATGACCTTGAAAAGGAAGGCTTTTCCTGGGCCTTATATCGTGCCGGACTGCGTAATGTCCATGATCCGGAAACGGTCAATCGTGCAGTGCGTCTGCTTGATACCGGCAATACCTATAAGACAAGATTGGGAGCTGCCCATTTCCTTGCCCGTACCCGAAACATTAGCCTTGACAGACACATCAATCAGCTGAGTAAAAGTGCTACGCAGGACCCGGCTCCTGATGTACGAATGGCGATTGCTTCAGCTTTGAGTAAAATTACTACCAGGCGAAGCTTTACGTTATTGAGCGAGAGTTTGGTGGATGATGGCGATTACCGGGTTCGAATCAATGCCATCAGAGCATTAGGGGCACATAGCACATGGACCCTCGCCGATACAGCCTATTTTATCAATGCCCTGGCGGATGAGAACATCAATGTACAGGTGGCCTCAGCAGAGACATTAGCTGGAGTGGAAGGACTAGATCCTGTTTCTATGGTGCAAGAGGCACAGAAGCATCCGGATGCACGTGTCAAGGGCATCTTATTTACAGCTGCTGTCAACAACGGAAAGGATTATCCGGACGCAGTAGAGGCGATCAAAGCAGCCTATGATTCGGCCTCTGATCCGTATTATAAAGCCGCATTGCTCTCTTCGCTGGCACATGCTCCGGTCGCGTATGATTTCATTGTGACCCAAATATTTAAAGATGTTCACCCTGCGGTATCCACCGCCGGGATTTCTGCCCTGGCTGAAATGAGAAGCATGGAGCAGTTTCCGGAGTCGCTTAAACAGCCCATGGCAGATGTCTTACGCGATGTTATGAAGTCCGGAGATATTGGGTTGATTTACGTAGGAGCCCAGATGCTTTCAAATGAGTCATATAATTTCAAGGAAAGTTATGAGGATATCTCCTTTTTATACGAATCCAAAGAGACGCTAAGTCTTCCAAAGGATAATGAAGCCCTTCAGGTTTTGAATAAGACCATCGCTTACTTTGAGTCAACAGATTCAGATCCGGTAACAGAAAACCCATACAATCATCCCATTGACTGGGAATACGTGAAGTCTATTCCGAAAGATCTGGAGGTACAAGTAAAGACGGAGAAAGGGACGATTACGTTCCGGATGAAGGTTGAGAATTCGCCTGGATCGGTTGCCAACTTTCTGACCCTTGCGGGTTCAGGGTATTATGATGGAATTTCTTTTCATCGCGTAGTTCCAAATTTCGTGGTTCAGGGGGGTTGCCCGAGAGGGGATGGTTTTGGAGGAGAAGACTATTCGATTCGCTCGGAGTTTTCGGATTTACGCTATACAGAAGGATCTGTTGGGATGGCGTCCGCAGGCAAAGATACGGAAGGTACGCAGTGGTTCATTACACATTCTCCTACCCCGCATCTTGATGGACGATATACTATATTTGCACAAGTAACAAAGGGTATGGACGTGGCGCATACCCTGGAGGTAGGGGATAAAATCGAGACAGTAACTATTCCGAATTTTTAATTAATGGGAAATACTTCTATACAACGCAGGACGCTTGGCATACTCGGGGGTGGACAACTTGGCCGGATGTTAATTCAGTCGGCAATGGATTTTAACCTGGATATTCATATCCTGGATCCCGATGAAGCGGCGCCGTGTAGATCACTAGCCACCAAATTCACCCAGGGAAAACTTACTGATTATGATACGGTCATGGAATTTGCCAAGTCGTGTGATCTGATCAGTATTGAGATAGAAAATGTAAATAACCGGGCATTAAAGGACCTGGAAAGGTCAGGTAAGGAAGTTTATCCGGAGCCTCGGGTAATAGAATTGATTCAGGATAAACGTGTGCAAAAACAGTTCTACCGGGATCATGGAATTCCTACCGCTCCGTTTACACTGACGGAAAACAGGGAGGATGTACGTAAAACCGGAAAGCTTCCTATAGTAAATAAACTCGGCCGGGAAGGCTATGACGGGCGAGGTGTGCAGGTACTACGCGACGAGTCTGATTTCGATAAAGCATTTGACGCTCCCGGATTGGTCGAGGAACTTATTGATTTTGAAAAGGAGATTGCAGTCATCGTTGCACGAAACAAGAGCGGACAGACTTCAGCTTTTCCTCCGGTAGAGATGGTCTTTCATCCTGAAGCCAATTTGGTTGAATATTTATTTGCCCCTGCGGAGATTACCCCGACCATTGCACAGGAAGCGGTACAGATAGCCACAGATGTTATCGAGAAGCTGGATATGACCGGGATCTTGGCCGTGGAAATGTTTGTGACAAAATCCGGAGGAATCCTGGTCAATGAAGTGGCTCCCCGGCCTCATAATAGCGGACATCAAACGATAGAGGGAAATATTACCTCTCAATATGAACAGCATTTGCGGGCCATATTCAACCTCCCGTTGGGAGATACGGGACTTCGTGGGATGACCGCCATGGTTAATATTCTGGGAGAAGAAGGACATACCGGAATTGCCAGGTACCAGGGCCTTGAAGAAGTTATGTCCATTCCGGGTGCCCATATCCACTTATATGGAAAGAAATTAACAAAGCCCTTTCGAAAAATGGGACACGTAACCATCGAAGATTCAGAGGCTGTTCGTCTCCGGGAGAAAGTTGACAAAGTAAAACGTACACTTAAAGTAATAGCAGAGGTATGAGTAATCCATTAGTAGGAATCATTATGGGAAGTCAGTCAGACCTGCGTATCATGAGGGAGGCGGCCCTGTTTCTGGAAGAAATTGGTATTCCGTTTGAAATAACTGTGGTATCTGCCCACCGAACACCACATCGTATGATTGAATACGCTGAATCTGCCAGGGAAAGAGGGTTGAAAGTGATCATTGCGGGTGCAGGAGGAGCAGCCCATTTACCCGGTATGGTGGCATCACTTACAACACTTCCGGTTATTGGGGTGCCCGTTAAATCCAGTAATTCAATTGATGGGTGGGATTCGGTCTTGTCAATACTCCAAATGCCATCCGGTATACCGGTGGCAACCGTGGCCCTTGATGGGGGGAAAAACGCGGGTATTCTGGCTGCGGAGATTGTTGGAAGCGCTGATGAAAAGATTGGAGCAGCACTCGCGGCGTTTAAAAAGGGACTGACCGACAAAGTAATGAATACGATTCCCAAGGTTGAGAGCGACTGGAAACAGGATTAGTTTTTCAGGTAGATTGTATTAAATTTTTTGAAGTGTTCCGGTGTCCCCAGGATGATCAGTATATCACCCTGTCCGACGGTCTTATCACTATGCGGATTAAAGATAAAGCCTTCCTGATCATCCTTGAAGGCAAGTATTGTTACCCCCGTCTTGCTTCGAATATTCATTTCCTTCAGGGATTTGTCATGATATTCATCGCGCAGGTTCTCAAAACTGATTTCTTCCAGCTTGAGTGATCTTCCGCTTACGCCATTAATCAACTCGAGAAACTCAATGACATAGGGCTTGGTAATTAAATTAGCCATGTGCATTCCGCCAAGCCGGTCAGGCATAACCACATGAGAAGCTCCGGCCCGATACAGTTTCTTTTCCGAACTTGTTTCCGAGGCTTTGGAAATAATGTCAATTTCCGGGTTCAGTTCCTTTGCCGTAAGGGTGATGAATACATTGTCTGCGTCATTTGGTAACGTCGTAATGATCGTGTTGGCTTTGTTAACACCCGCCTCGATCAATACTTCATCCATGGTGGCATTCCCTAATAAATAAGGATAGTTTCGTTTCTCCGGAAGATTCTCCAAGACTTTTTCGTTACTCTCGATGATAATAAAATCCTTCTGGTCAGAGAATAATTCTTCACAGGCCATCGCACCGTTGCGACCATATCCACAGACTATAACGTGATTCTTAAGCTTTTTCACTTCTCGGCTGGTTTGAATGTTTTTGAATATTTTTTGAAGTTCCCCTTCAAACAGAAAGGAGGATAATACGGAAACGGTATAGGCGAATATCCCGAGGTTTACCACAATGTACCCTGTGGTAAAGATCTTGCCTGTATCACTCAACGGATTAACTTCATTGAACCCGACGGTTGAAAAGGTGATGACAGACATAAATGCCGCGTCGATCATCGAATATTCCTCGATAAGCATATATCCGAGGGTCCCCACAATCATGCTGCTAAAAAGCAGTAGTAAAGCAAATATCAGTCTCCTGAGGGATCGATGCATGGTTGAAATTTAGGTATATTGGGCATGGTTTCCAATATCCTGTTATGGCAGAAGACCATTTTTCGGGAATTTTTAAAATGCGTACTTTTATCTATTCATTATGTCTAAGATAATTTGTCTTTGGTCCGGACCGAGAAATATCTCTACCGCCCTGATGTACTCCTTTGCCCAGCGCTCCGATATGGAGGTAATAGATGAACCTCTTTATGGGTATTACCTTAAAAAGACGGGGGCAGATCATCCTGGGAAGGAAGAGATTATTGATGCCATGGAGAATGACTCCGGGACGGTATGGCAAACTTGTCAATCCAAAAGTGAAAAAAAGAATCTTTTTATTAAGAACATGGCACACCATGCCGTCGACCTGCCGGTTGAATGGTACACAAATCCCACAGCAATATTCCTTATTCGTGATCCGCATGACATGATTCCTTCCCTTGCCCGGGTGCTGGAAAAGCCTGCTATTGCTGATACCGGACTGAAAAGACAAGTTGAAATACTGGATCAACTGAGTCAATCCGATAATATGCCATTGATTATTGAAGGAACGGATATATTAAAAAATCCCGCGGGTATGCTCGAGCGAATATGTCAAAAACTGGAATTGTCCTTTGACGAATCCATGTTAAGTTGGCCGGCTGGGCCTTTGCCGGAGGATGGTATCTGGGCCAAATACTGGTACGACCAGGTGCATGAATCTACCGGGTTTAAACAATGGAAGCCCTCCAGAGAGTCTGTTCCAGAAGCGTTACAGCCGTTGTTGGAGGAGTGTCTTCCGTATTATGAAAAACTAAAATCTTTAAAATTAGCATACGCATGAAACTACCCGATCCTAGAAATGAACACATAAAAGTATATGTCAATGGCAAGGTTGTTCCTCGCAAGGAAGCCCGGGTATCTGTTTTTGACAGTGTAGTGCAGGGGGGAGATGCCGTATGGGAAGGACTGCGTATATATGACCACCGTGTATTTATGTTTGAGGAGCATTTGCAGCGTCTCATGGACAGTGCACATGCCATGGCGTTTGCCAATATTCCTGATAAAGAAGAAGTAAGACAGGCAGTATTCAAAACTCTTCATGCCAATGAAATGTACGACAATGCCCACATACGGCTTACTTTAACACGGGGAGAAAAACTGACGAGTGGGATGAGTCCGGAGTTTAATACCATGGGTTGTTCGCTCATTGTGCTGGCCGAATGGAAAGCCCCTGTTTATGATGCGGCCGGGATCGCGTTGATTACCTCTTCAATACGCAGGAATTCACCCCAATGCGTGGATTCAAAAATTCATCACAATAACCTGATAAATAATATTCTGGCTAAAATTGAGGCAAATCTGGCCGGGGTACAGGACGCGGTCATGCTGGATGTGGACGGATTTGTATCAGAAACAAATGCGACTAATATCTTTTTTATCCGTAAAGGGGAAGTAATTACACCATTTGCAGATAGCTGTTTGCCTGGGATTACCCGTGGGAAAGTTATTGAATTATGTGAGCGTGAAGGAATTCCGATTAAAGAAAAAAGAATCAGCCTTTCAGAAATGTATATCTCCGATGAATGCTTCGTAACGGGTACCATGGGAGAGTTGACCCCCGTACTTAAAATTGATGGGCGTCAGATTGGTAAAGGACAAAAGGGTGAGATGACCCAAAAGATTCAGGATATTTACAGGAGTCTCACAGAAAAAGAAGGGGTTTCTTTTCCTCCGGCTCCTTAGAAACGGATGCCGATTTCGATTGCTGCGGAACCAGTCTGGACATCAGTATGGATCCGGTTAGGGTGACTATAATGACCGCGAATGACACGGCCGTGCTGATCTCTACATTAAACATTTCAAGAAGCATTTTACCTCCTATAAAAATCAGGATAATGGATAGGCCTCGCTGAAGCAGGTAGAACCTGTCTATTAT